>DATCRI010000001.1 GCA_036569045.1 Chthoniobacterales bacterium
CCGCCACGCCGTGAATCGCCAGAAGATGAAGGTGACGACCGCCGAGAAAGGTCGCGAGGCGCTCACGCTCTACAAGGTGCTCACCTCGGCGGACGGCCTCTCGCTCGTGGAATGCCGGCCTCGCACCGGCCGCACGCACCAGATTCGCGTGCACCTCAGGCACCTCGGCCACCCCATCGTCGGCGATCCTGTCTACGGGAAGCGCGGCAAATACGAGCGGCATCTTCTCCACGCCTGGCGGCTGTCGTTCGACCACCCTCGCACCGGCGAACGCCTGAGTTTCACTTCGCCCGTTCCCGCCGATTTTCCGCTCGTCCCCTCCGCGTCCGACGAGAAAGATGGCCGCCATGGATCGCCTCCGTCCCGCCCTTGATGCCGCCCTCCCGCTCCTGCGGGATATTCAGGCCGGCCTCGGTCGCCAGCCCACCGCCCCTCACGCCGCGGTCGAGCGGCTGCGCGCCATCCAGAGGCTGGCAAAGCCCGCCGCTCCGGCGCCCGGCGCGGCCCCGAAGGCGGAAGCCGGCGCCGCCCGGCCGGTTCCCGCCGCCGAGGCAACCTCGCCCAGGATCATTCCGACGCGTGACTGGACCCTCGACACCCTGCGCGCCGCCGCGCTGGCCTGCACCGAGTGCCCGCATCTCGTCCGCTCGCGCACGCATGTCGTCTTCGGTGTCGGCAATCCGAATGCCGAGCTGATGTTTGTCGGCGAGGCGCCCGGCGCGGATGAGGACGTGCAGGGCGAGCCATTCGTCGGCAAGGCCGGCCAGCTTCTCACGAAGATCATCCAGACGATGGGCTTCTCCCGCGACGAGGTTTACATCGGCAACGTCCTCAAGTGCCGGCCCGACATGCCACCCGGCGAGAGCGGGAATCGCAAGCCGAAGTCCGCCGAAATGGAGACCTGCCTTCCGTGGCTCGCGAAGCAGATCGAGCTCATCCAGCCGAAGGTGCTCGTCGCCCTTGGCGCCACTGCGGTCGAGGGCCTGCTCGGCGAGACGCGCCCGATGAACCAGCTCCGTGGCCGCTGGCTCGACTACCAGAGCATCCCGGTCATGGCGACCTATCACCCCGCCTACCTGCTCCGCAACCAGTCCCTCAGCGAGAAACGCAAGGTCTGGGAGGATATGCTCCTCGTGATGGAGCGCCTCGGCGCCCCGATCAGCGAGAAGCAGCGCGGCTTCTTCCTGAAATAAGTTGAAGGCCAAAAGTTGAATTTGAAGTCGCCAACGGCGGCGAAGCCGCGTCGCGTCACTTAAACTTCAACTTTCCTGCTTCAACTCGCGGTAGCGCGAAGCGCTAGCGCTTCGCGAGCCGGTAGAAGAGCACGCCGCCCAGCGCGAGGAAGATCACGTTCGGCACCCAGATCAGCACCTGCGGATACGCGTGCGGATTGTCGCGAAAGAACGTGTTCGCGATGATGATGAAGAAGTAATACGAGAACGCGATCACGAGGCTGAGCGCGAAGCCCACCGACGTCTCCTTGCGATGCGTCGTGATGCCCAGCGGCACGGCCACCAGCGCAAAGGCCAGGCAGGCCAGCGACGCCGAGAAGCGCCGGTTGAATTCCACGCTCGCCGCCAGCGGCTGTCCGCCCGCGCCTTCGTCCATGTATTTTTTCAGCTCCGGCAGCGTGTAGGCCTCCAGGCGCTGGCCCTTCTTGTTCGCCTCGTAGAGCGAGTCGAGCGTGATCGGGAACATGCCCTGGCTCATCACGATGCCCTGCTGGATCTTGTAGATGTCGCGCGGATCGTCCGCGTCACGCTGCTCGTAACGGGCGTCGTAGAACTTCAGCAGGAGCTGCTGATTCTTCGGGTCGGAGACCAGCTCGCCTCGCTTCGCGAAGATCACCTTCAGCGGCGTGCCGTCGCTGTCGATGTCGAAGATCGTGAGGTCCTTCAACTCGTTCCCCTTCTTGCTGCGGATGTAGATGCGCTTGTCGGGAATCTGGTCCACCACCTCGTCCGCCGCGAAAAGCGCGATCGGGTTGTTCGTCGCCACCTCGAAGAGCGCCTGCGCCATCTTCTGGGCCGCCCGCGGCGCGACGTCCGCGTTGATCCAGAAACAAATGCCGGTCAGCGTGAGGGCCAGCGCGAAGACCGGGATGCAGATGCGCGGAATGCTCACGCCATTCGACCGCAGCGCGATCAGTTCGTTGTCCGCCGACATGCGGCCGAAGACCAGCAACAGCGCCGTCAGCAATCCCCACGGAATCGAGAACGTCAGCGAGAACGGCAGCACGAAGGCCATGAACGCCAGCACGATCTCCAGCGGCACGCTCTGATTGACGAGGCGGTCGAGCAGTTCCTTCAGCAGGTTGCCCAGCACCAGCACGAGGCTGAGGACGACGATGCCAATCATCATGGTGACGAACACGTTCTTCGTCACGTAGCGGTCGATAATCTTCATGTAAAAGCGAGGCGCAAACAACTACGCGGTCCCGGCAGACGAGTCAACGAACGCCCGATGGTTCGCCAAACGACGCCAGAGACGGCTCGGGCAACCCACAGCCCATCTCGCAGAAGCACTCGGGTCGGCATTTCTACTTCGCGAGTTCGCGCAGCGTGTTCCGGTAGCGGCGCATGATGTCCTGCGCCTCCGCCATCTGGCGCGAGACCTCGGGATTCACCGCACTCAGGTGCAACGTGCCGTCGGCGGCATCCGTCACAAAAAGCAGGTCGCCCTCCTGCGCATTGAGGAAGGCCAGCGCCTCTTTCGGCAGCACCACACCCACGGAATTGCCAATCCTGCGGAGCTTGAGTTCGAGCGTCATGAGGTCACTGTCTTCACCGATGTTATAACGTCAATATTCCAAGCTCTACCAGATGGAGGGGCTGAGCAGGAAACTGCCGTCGAGCTGCAGCGCGCCATGCGCGGCGCTTTGCCTTGAATCCACTTTCAGGCCCGGCAAACTGAATTCGGCAAACACCGGCGAGAGCATCTCGCTTTGCCTTGAATCCACTTTCAGGCCCGGCAAACTGTAGCTCTCCGCGTCGCCCGTGAAAATGTAGCTTTGCCTTGAATCCACTTTCAGGCCCGGCAAACTGTCAAGAACGAAACGAGCAGAGACATTCGCGCTTTGCCTTGAATCCACTTTCAGGCCCGGCAAACTCGCTGAGCGCAAGTCGCTCAGCGAGAGCCGCTACCAGAGTTGAATCTGCTCCGGGAGCTCCTCGGCTGGCACCACGCTGGCCGGGGAGCCGTGGATCACGAAGCTACGCTCCCATTGGGCGCGGGTGACGAAAATCGCCCGCACGCTTCCCTCCTCCGGCAGCTGCTTTTTTACCCGGTCGATGTGCGTCTCCTGCCGGGCAAAGGTCACGCAGGCCCGCGCATAGACGCTCCATTGAAGCATCGCGTAGCCGTCGTCCTTGAGCCATTCGCGGAAGTCATGCGCCGCCTTCCGCTGTTCCTTGGTGCCGACCGGCAGGTCGAATGCGACGATCAACCAGCCCATTTTGAATTTTTCGGTGTCCATGGCTTGTAGAACTTCGTGTCGCCGTTGAGCACGGCCCGGCGAAAGCCGCGCACGACGCCCTCGATGCAACCGCGCACTTCGAGGTCCAGATCGAGGTAGCCGACGCGCTCCAGCGGGAAGCCGGTGACCCATTTCCGAAACGCGGGTGTGACCTCCCAACGTTCCGCGCCGCGGTTCTGTCGCACCCACTGGGCGACGCGCCAATCCACGCACGGGCGGAACGGTTCCATGAGGTCGTAGGCGAGCGGAGTGCTTCGCTCGCGCACGACGTGCGAGATGCCAAAGGTGGGATCGAGCCCAACCGCGAAGAGCTTCTGCAGGATCGTCGAAAGCAACACGGCGTAGCCATAGTTGAGCAGATTATTGAGGCCGGCGGCGCTGGCGCCGTTGCGTTCGCGCTGGAACTCCGGCGCTTCCTGGCTGCGGCCAAAGATTTGCCAGAACAGCTTCGCGTAGATTGCCTCCTTGTGCGCCTTGCGGCCCCACGCGACCTCGCGCAGCGCGGCGAGCGACCGGTCGCCGGGGGCAAGGTGCGCGGCGAGCGCGAATTGGTTGCGGCACTTCGCGTCGATGGTCTGCGCCCAGAGCCGCGCAAGGAAGCGTTCGTCGAGATTGAGCAGGGCGCGGGAGAGCAGCGTATCCGTCGAGCGGTTTGCCGGCAGGACGAGGCTCGTGGGCTTGAAATCCTCGCAGATGATAAGGGCCACACCGTGCTTGGCCGCCTCGAGGAAGAGGTGGCTGTGAATCTGCGCGGAAAAGCTCGTGATAATGATCGAGGCGACATCCTCGAGCGGCAGTCGTTTTTCGCCCTCGGCGGTGCGGCAGGTGAGCTGGCCGTCCTTGCAGCTCAGCGAGCATTGCGGCGAGTCGATGCTGACGATGTGGAAACTCATGCCGCGCCGCGTCTCTCCCCTTGCCTACTCCTCAGGCAACAGGCTCTCCGCCGTTGCGATCAGTTCGCAGCCGGATTCCGTGCGCCACTTCACCCGGCCGTCGCCGAGAATGGCGATGATCTCCCCACGCGTGCTCCCCCGAAGCGTGCGCACCCGGTCGCCGGGGATGAACGACGGCAGCCGCACGGCGCTTCGGAACATGGCTCCCATCTCTTCGCGACGCATCACCCCTGTGACATAATGCGCCGCCGCGGATGCGACCTCCTTTCGTCGGAGGAGTGGCAGGTCGTAGAAGAGCGCATTCACGATTGCGCGACCGATTTCCGCAAACGTGTTCCCGTTGAAAAACAAAAAAGGCGCGCCGCGATGGCACGCCTGAAGAAAGTCGAATGTCTCCGCGAGGCTTAGCTC
>DATCRI010000002.1 GCA_036569045.1 Chthoniobacterales bacterium
GTGGCAGGGCGGGCGCGGAACCAGGACTGGCAGCGGATTCTCGTTACCGCGATGGTTGCGTCGACCCTGGCGGGCATGCTGGTGAACGCCGCTCGCCTGACGACCGGGCGCACTCGGCCGCGCGAGAGCCCGAAAATCGAACAGGGCTGGTATGGTCCGTATCACGACGGGAAGCTCACGATCGGGAATTCCAAATACAATTCGTTCCCGTCCGGACACACCGCCACCGCTGTGGGGTTCGCCGGCGTGCTGCTCTTCGCCCGGCCGTTGCTCGGCAGCGCTGCGATGCTGATCGCTTTCGGAATCGCCCTCTCGCGGATGTTGCTGGGCGCGCATCATCTCTCCGACGTGACGGTCGCGACCCTCGTGGCGCTGGGGGTCGCGTGGCTTTGCTGGCGCACGGCGGTTCGTCGCGGGGATGAGGTGGCCGCATGGGTGCGGGCAAAAATGCGACGGTGCTCGTGAATCGCATCGCCGCATTTTTCGAGCGATTGCCGGCGAGCCGTCCGTTTTTTCTCGGGCTCGTGGCCTTTCTGCTGCTGATTTTTGCGGGCGGCAATCTGCCCTGGCACCTCGACAACTACGATCAGGCGAAGCAGGCCTACGTGGCCTTCGAAATCTCGAAAACCGGAAATCTCTGGTATCAGCACACGCCGCAGGGGCGTTCGGCCTCGAAGCCGCCGCTCATGGGGTGGCTCTCGGCGGGAATGCGCTTCGTGGGCGTGCCGTGGGACTTCGCCTGGCGGCTGCCATCCTTTCTCGCGGCGCTGGCCCTGCTCGCGATCCTCATTCGCGAGGGACAAATCCTCCTCGGCGCCGCGGGCGCCACGCTGGGAGCTGCGGCCTTCGGTCTGAACCTGTTGACGCCGCGCCTCGCGACCCTCGTCCGCACCGACATGCTGCTGGGGGCGTTCATCTTCCTCATCGGCTGGATGATCTATCGCAAGCTGCGCGCCGGCACGGCATGGACCTCCACGGAACGCTGGCTGGTCTTTGCGTTTATGACGGCCGCGCTGTTCACCAAGGGGCCGGTGATCTACGCATTTCTCCTGCCCGGGATGGTGGCTTTTGCGTTCCTCGAGCGGGACAGGGCCATTCGTCGCCTCGTCTGGAGCGGGTGGTGGACATGGGCGATTCCGCTCGCGCTTTTTCTCGCATGGGGCGTCACAGCGCTGCTCACGAATCCCGATTTTCACGAGGATGTCGTGCAGCGGGAATTCTTCTCCCGCTTTGAGGAAGGTTCCCGGGATGACGAGCGTCCGCAGCCGCTGTGGTTCTACTTTCCGCATCTCCTTCACAAGTTTGCCCCGTGGAGTCTGCTGCTCATCGGGCTCGTGATTGCCTTGCCGGTGGTGCGGAGGGAACTGAAGAGTCGCCCGGCGATGAAATGGCTCGTGCTGTGGGCGATGGGCGGTCTGGTGCTCATGACACTCGTCCCGGCGAAGCGCGTGGATCGGATTTTCCCGGTCGTGCCGCCGCTGTGCCTGCTCGTGGTCGAGGCGGCGGCCGCGACGTGGTCGGACCGTCGGGTCCGCATTGCGACCGGAGCGGCGACGTTCGCAGGGCTGCTGATGGCAGGGGGGTATTTTGTCGGGCTGGTCCCCTTGAGTATTCATGAGCGCACGTCGGCGCTGGTGGAGTTTTCCGGGAAAGTTCGCGCGCTCGCCGGGGCGCACGGCCAGGCGGAAATCACCCTGCCGCGGGCGCGCGACGAGGGACTGCTTCTTTATTTCGACCGGGTGGGATTCTCGGACAAGGGCGACGCGTTCGCGCGATGGAAGGCCGGTCGGCCCATGGCGCTCGTGCTCTCCGATCGCTCCGCCAAGAGCTTTTTGGAGGAGATGGGACCGGTGAAGCCGGCCCTCGATTCCGGCCCGCTGCTTCGAAAGAACGAGCAGCGCTACTACCTTTTCCTGCAGAACTAGGCGATCTCCGCGACCACGGCCTCGAAGGCGGCGCGACGATCCGTGGCGGCCAGAATTGGTCGCCCAATCACGAGGTAGTCCGCCCCCGCGGCGATTGCGGCGGCCGGCGTGAGCACTCGCTTCTGGTCGCCGAGATCCGCCCCTGCGGGACGCACGCCCGGGGTGACGATCTTCACATCTGGTCCCACCGCTGCGCGAACGGTGCCGATTTCCAGCGGACTGCAAACGATGCCGCCGATCCCGCAGTCTGCGCCGACGCCGGCAAGCTGCGGCACCCATGATGCGGGGTCGTGCGGAATCCCCACGGCGGCAAGCGTCTCCGCCGTGCTGCTGGTGAGCACGCTCACGCCGAGCACGCAGACATTCGGCGCTGCCGCGACGGCCCCACGGATCATTTCCGGACCGCCTGCGAGATGAATCGTGAGCATGTCGACGCCGAGTTCCGCGGCAGAGCGGACGCCCGAAGCGACCGTATTCGGGATGTCATGGAACTTCAGGTCCAGAAAGACCTGGAAGCCGTGGGCCTTCGCCAGCGCGACGACCGAGGGGCCTTCCTTCGTAAAAAGCTGCATGCCGATTTTGCACCACGTCGCCGCGCCCTCGAGTTCGGTCAGGATGGCTTTCGCTTCGGCGGCGGTGGGAACGTCGAGAGCGACGATGATTTTTTCTTTAGCGGCGGTTGGCATTGGTCGAGGATGCGCGCCCGATGAAGCTGCGCGCACCCGCGAAAGTCAACCTTTCGCTCCGCATCCTTGGCAAGCGGCTGGATGGATTCCACGAACTCGAATCGCTCATGGCGCCGATCTCGCTGGCCGACGAGATTTCGATCTCCACCGGTATTGGAAACAGCGTGCGCGTGGTTTGCGACGACCCCTCCATTCCGCAGGACGACTCGAATCTCGCGGCGGTCGCCGCGCGGCAGTTTCAGGCCCACACGGGCCAGCGCTTTCGGACGCGCATTGCCATCCACAAGAAGGTTCCCTCGGGAGCCGGACTCGGCGGGGGCAGTAGCGACGCGGCTGCGGTGCTCGTGGCGCTCGACTCGCTTTTCGAGACGCATCTCGGCGTGGAAGGCCTCGAAAAAATTGCGGCCAATATCGGTTCGGACGTGCCGTTTTTCATCCGGCGCGTGCCTTCGTGGTCGCGAGGGCGTGGAGAATTAATCACGCCCGCCGATCTCCCGGGACATTTCACGATCCTGCTCCTCAAGCCGCCCTTTGGCGTCGAGACGTCGGCCGCCTACAAACGGTGGAGCGCGTCGATCGAGCTGCCGGGCGTGGACTACGGCCCGCAGCGGTGGAGGGATATCGAGTTCGTCAACGACCTCGAGAGGCCCGTTTTCGAGAAGTATCCTTTCCTCGCCGTGATGAAGGCCTGGCTGCGCGAACAGCCCGAATGCCACGTCGGAATGATGTCGGGCTCGGGTTCGACGATGTTTGCGCTCTGCGACGGTCCGGCGGAGGCCGATGCCGTTGCGGCGCGAGCGCGGGCGTATTTTGGCGAAACCATGTGGTCCGCCGTCTGCGAAGCGCCGATCTAGACCTGGGAGGTCCTAGATCGCGAGTTTCTCGCCGGCGAGTTTGTCGAGCTTCGCGCGCTGTTCCTCCGTGAGGCGCTCGAGCATGTCGTCGCTGCGGTCGATCCGATTGTCGCGGAGTTCGACGATGCGTTCGTAGTAGCTGATTTTGCCTTCTTCGAAGCGCTTGTTGATATCGGATGCCGTCTTTTGCAGGCGCCACCAGACGTAGGCGAGCTTCTTCTGCTGTTCCGGCGTGAGGTCGAGACTGCGCTGCACCTTGCCGTCGAGCAGCAGGAAAGCGCCGAGGATCTGGTATTCGATCTGGCCGAGGCGAGCACGCTGGTCCTCGCTGAGAGCACGGAGCGCGCGGCGATTCGTGCTGGCGGTGAGGGCGTCGAGCTCAGCCTGGGCGGCCTTCTTCGAGGTGAGATCCGTCCCGGCCTTTTTCACGATGGCGCGGGATTCCTCGCGGTATTCGTCGCGAAGATCCCGCAGCACGGCCCGCTGGAGCGACGTGAGCGCGAGGTCCTTCCGCACGCTGTCCACGCCGAGCAGGATGACCTGGGAGCCAGGTTTCGTGGTCGGCAGGGGCGGGATTTCCCGGGGCGCCGCGGAGGCTACAGCGATGCTGCCGGCAAACGCGGTGACGATGAGGGTGCGGCGGAAGGATTTCATGGAAGGATGTCCGAAACTCAGGCGGAGATTTCCGAAGCGATGATTTTCTCGAGTTTGACGATGTCGGCGGCGAACTTGCGGATGCCGTCGCCGAGCTTGTCGGTGGCCATGGCGTCTTCGTTGAGCAGCCAGCGGAAGGTCTTCTCGTCGA
>DATCRI010000003.1 GCA_036569045.1 Chthoniobacterales bacterium
GCGGGAAGCTCATCGACGACGAAGCCCGCAGGCGTGGCATGAAGCTCGTAGTGGTCGGCGTGCCCAAGACGATCGACAACGACATGATCTACATGGACAAGAGCTTCGGCTACGACACGGCCTGCGCGGCCGCGGTCGAGCCGATCCGCGCCGCTCACACCGAGGCGCGCAGCGCCCGGAACGGCATCGGCCTCGTGAAGCTGATGGGGCGCCATTCGGGCTTCATTGCCAGTTCGGCCGCCATCGCCAGCGGCGAAGCGAATTACGTCCTCATTCCCGAGGTGCCGTTCAAACTCGAGGGCGACAAGGGCTTCCTCGAATCCCTGCGCCAGCGTGTGGTGAATCGCGGCCATGCCGTCGTCGTCGTGGCCGAAGGCGCGGGCCAGGAACACCTCGAAGCCAGCTCCAGCACCGACGCCTCCGGCAACAAGAAGCTCGGCGACATCGGGCCATTCCTCCGCGACCGCATTACGGACTATTTCCGCCAGTGCAAGACCGAGCTCACGCTCAAATACATCGACCCGAGCTACATGATCCGCAGCGTCTCCGCGTCGCCACAGGATCGCATCTATTGCATGCGCCTGGGTCAGGCCGCGGTCCACGCCGGCATGGCGGGCAAGACCGGCCTCATCGTGGCCCGCTGGCATAGCAGCTACGTCCACGTGCCGATCTCCGTGGCCACGTCCGCGCGGCGCGAGGTGGACCCCACCGGCGATCTCTGGCTCTCGGTCCTCGAGACCACGGGCCAGCCCGCCGCGTTCCGCTGATCGCGGACTGGCTCCGACGCGACCGTGAAACCCGGGTCGCGCCACGCCTTCCCCGCCCGATGGGATTCGAGGACGATCTCCACACCCAACCTCGGAACAACCCGCCGCCGAAGCGCACGGCAGGCCGCGGTTGCGCCCGACATTCAGCTCGCCTGCCCTCTGCAGAAGCGCGGGGGGCTCGCACCATTGCGCCAGTTCGTCCCCGCCCCCGAGGTGAATAGCCCAACGGAAACATTGGGCGCCTCACTCCGATCCGGCCGCCAATGCCCTTTCCCAACCCCGCGAACTCTGGCATAGTGCCCTCGATCAGCCGGGCAGGAGCAGAAATCGTCCCCGCCCGGCCCCTTCTCGACCACCCAGTTTGCGCCCGTAGCTCAGGGGATAGAGCAGTGGATTTCTAATCCATTGGTCGCAGGTTCAAATCCTGCCGGGCGCGCTTTCTCGGCTACGGATGCGTCATCGCAACCGGGTCGACCCACGCGTCGAATTGCTCCGGCGTGAGGTAACCCAGCGCCACGGCCGATTCCTTCAGGCTCGAGCGCTCCTTGTGCGCCTTCTTCGCGATCTGCGCGGCCTTGTCGTAGCCGATGTGCGGGTTCAGCGCCGTCACCAGCATCAGCGAGTCGCTGAGGTAATGCGCGATCTGCTCGCGATTCGGCTCGATTCCGCGGGCGCAATGCTCGTCGAAGGACCGGCAGCCGTCGGCCATCAGCCGCACCGAGTTCAGAAAATTGAAGACGATCACCGGCTTGAAGACGTTGAGCTCGAAATTGCCCTGCGAACCGGCAATGCCGATCGTGTTGTCGTTTCCCATCACCTGCACGGCGATCATCGTGATCGCTTCGCACTGCGTGGGGTTCACCTTACCCGGCATGATCGACGAGCCAGGCTCGTTCTCGGGAATGATGAGCTCGCCCAGACCGCAACGCGGGCCCGACGCCAGCCAGCGCACGTCGTTCGCCATCTTCATCAGCGTGCACGCGAGGGACTTCAGCGCGCCGCTGGCGAACACGAACTCGTTATGCGCCGAGAGGGCGGCAAATTTGTTCGGCGCCGCGACGAAAGGCAGGCCGGTGATTTCCGCCATGTAAGCCGCGGCGCGATCCCCAAACTCCGGATGCGAATTCAGGCCGGTGCCCACCGCCGTGCCGCCGATCGCCAGTGCATACAGCCCGGGCAGCGACTGTTCGATGCGGAGCAAATCGTCATTCAGCAATTGCACGTAGCCGGAGAATTCCTGGCCGAGCGTCAGTGGCGTCGCGTCCTGCAGATGCGTGCGCCCGATCTTCACGATGTCGGCGAACTCCTTTGCCTTCGCATCCAGCGTGTCGCGCAGCTGCCGCACCGCCGGCAGGAGCGTGCGCACGACTTCCGTGGCCGCCGCGATGCCCATGGCCGTCGGGAAGGTGTCGTTCGACGACTGCGACATGTTCACGTGGTCGTTCGGATGCACCGGCTTCTTCGAGCCCATCTCGCCGCCGGCGATCTCGATCGCGCGATTCGAGATCACCTCGTTCGCGTTCATGTTGCTCTGCGTGCCGCTGCCCGTCTGCCAGATGCGCAGCGGGAAATGATCGTCCAGCTTGCCGGCGATCACCTCGTCCGCCGCCTGCGCAATCAGGTCGCACTTGTCGGCCGGCAGCTTGCCGAGATCGCGATTCGCCAGCGCGCACGCCTTCTTCAGCACCCCGAGCGCCCGAATGAGCTCCGGCGGCTTCACATCGTTTCCAATGTCGAAATGGATGAGCGAACGAGCGGTCTGGGCACCGTAATAGCGGTCCCGCGGCACGGGAATCTCGCCCATGCTGTCGGATTCAAGGCGATGGGTGGCGGGGTCGAAAGGCAACGGCTCGTTCATGGCTCCCGGTCTACCATGACCTCTCCAAAAATTCCAATCGCCAACCCGCGGCTTCCTATCCCAATTGCGAATGAGTGGCACGGAAGCTGCGACGAGGTCTCATCAGCAGCGCAGTCGGTTCGGAAACTCGAACCAGCCGCGCTGCAAAGATGTTTCTACGTTTGCCTTACCATGTCCGACTCGTCCTTCTCCGCCACGGTCCGTCCCCTCGGCCGGCCGTTCGCCCATGCTGGCGAGATCGAAGGGCTTCCCGCCCCTTTCATCCCATCAACCCCTTGGAAATGACGACTTTGTCACATTTCCCATTTTGCGGGCGCGCCCTCCCTGCGGCGAGGGGTGAAGGGATGCACCGGCTGCCCACCCCTCGTCCCCACCGGCAAGGATTCTCTCTGGTGGAGCTCCTTGCGGTGATGGCCATTCTCGTCATCATGCTGGCCCTGCTCGCCCCGGCGATCAGCACGATTACCGGCAGCACAAGCCGCAACGGCGCGGTGAACATTCTCATGAACACGATGGAGCAGGCCCGCGTCGCCGCCCTCGAAAGCGGCCGCACGGTCTACCTCGTCTTCAATCGCCAGACCTTCCCCGATCCGGACCGCATCATGGTCCTCCGCGAACCCGATCCGGAATCCGGCAAGACGGATTACGAACAGCTCACCAGCTGGATCAAACTGCCAAAAGGCATCCTCCTCCACTCCGCCGGCAAGACCGACATCCTTTCGGAAAGTCTCCCCACCGGCACCAGCGGAACGAACCTCGTTTTCGACCCCGCAAAGTCAAAAGCTTTCTCGGCCGCGAAGGGAGACCTGAACATTCTCGCCTTCAATGCCTACGGCGGCGTCGTCTATCCCAACTCCACGAAGCTCATGCTCATCGTCTGTGAAGGCGTCCGGGACAGCAACGGAGCCGAAGCTCTGATCAGCCCGAACAAGAACGCCGGCGGCTTCGAGATCATCACTCTCCGTCGCTACACCGGAAGAGCCTCCCTCGAGGTAACCACTCTGTAATATCCGTGAAGCGTTCCGTTTTAAGCACCCGAGCCGGCTTTTCCCTCATCGAAATCATCCTCGCACTGGGCATCATCTCCTTCACGCTGGTCGGCATCCTGGGACTTTTCCCCGTCGCGGTGAATGCCGCCGCGGACAGCCAGCATGAAACCCAGGCGGCCCTGATTGCTCGCTCCATGTTCCATGAGCTGGAATCCCATCCCGGAACCCCAAATCGCACAATTACGGTGGGAGGAGACCTCATTGATGGTCGCCCCGTCAAAGTTGATCTCTCGAAAGCCGTCACCCTTACCGACATGGCGGGATTCGATAGCGGAGGAACTTCACTCTCAGATGCAAGCGACACCATGGCCGTTTACACCGTCGATCTAAAGACGGAACCGGTCACTCCGGCTAATGGCCTCACCCGTGTCGACGTGACGGTCAAAACCAAGAGAACTTCGTTTCCCTTCTCCACCTTGCTGCGGCAGGACTGACCCCTCTGCATTTTCATGACTTGTCTGGGCCGAACTCGAAAAATCCGCTGGAGCGACGGTGCGTTCACTCTGCTCGAGCTGCTCGTTTCCATGACCATCCTCAGCTTGCTGATGGTCCTCCTGCTCTCGATGGTAAACGGAGCGACCAAGCTCTGGAAAGCCAACGAAAACCGGGTCGACAGCTATCGAGAAGCGAGAGCCGCGATCAACGTCATCGCCTCGGATCTCTCCAGCCTCTACCCCTCCGCGAATCTCAGTTATTTTGCGACCCAAGCCGATTCAACCCCTAAGACGCCCGTGTCGATCGAGGGGTTGGATGGACGCCTTTTCTTCGTGACCGCCCTTTCCGCCGACGCTCAGGAATCCGGAAAGAACAAAAGCGACCTTTGCACCGTGGGCTACTTTCTCGCCTTCGACAAAACATCGCTCACCGGGCGTGGGGTTTCATCTTACAACCTCTATCGGTATTTTCGGAGCAGCGACGCCACCTTCCCTGCCATCGAGAAAGGCGATTTGCTGTCCGACATCACCATCGAGACCTCTCCCACCAGTTCCACCTCCGAAGTCCTCGCCAAAAACATCACCGGTTTCGAAGTGGTCTCTTACGAGATCCCTCCCGCCACCACTGCAAATCCCAATCCAACCCCGAAGCCATTCGTGAAAACGGCCAACCTGCCAATGCCCGACATGGTTGAGATCACGGTGCAAGCGATCAGCAACGAAGCCGCCAAACGTTTCAGCGACAGCAAATCCGCATGGGAGGACAAGAATTCCATCACCCGTAAACAGGATGAACGCGTTTTCAAAACTCGGATTTACCTGCCTGGTGCTGCCCAGGCGAAAGCCGCCGCGAACGCCTCTCCAACACCCACGCCCACGCCCGAACCATGATTCGTCGCCCTTTCCGAACTACGGGCTCCGCGCTCGTCTCCACGATGCTCGTCATCGCGGTCCTCACCATTATCGTGGTCGCATTCCTCCAGAGCATGACCGTCGAGCAAAAGACCGCCCGGAGTTATCTAAACCGCTATCGCGCCGAGCTTGCCGCGGAGGCAGCCGCTGCCTCGGCGGAGAACAAACTGCGAATCCTGTTTACGAATTATCCGGATTCCTGCACTGCCTGGGCAAAGCTTCCAAGCACCCAAGGAACGGTCTTTTACTACCGAACCCTGAGCGGGAGCGATCAAGGCGCTCTTCCTAAAGACACAGCGATAGACATCAAGGCCCTCATGCTGATCTCGGGAGCGACCGAGGTAAAAGCCGGAAGGACCGATACCGAGTTTACCGAAGCGAACGTTTTTCCCGCTCTAGACGCCGCTGATTCCCCGGGATTCACATCAGAAAACTCCATCGATCTGAATCGTGACAAGTGGATCGGCGGTCCAAGAGATCACGAAAATCAATCCATTCTCGCAAAATGGGTCAACCTTCCGGAAGACTCGTCAAAGCCGCTGGATAACTCGATCGATCCGGCAACCGGTCGCGCAAAAAATGGCATCGTCGCACGATACGCCTATTGGATGGAGGACGAGAGTTTCCGGGTGAATATCAATAAAAGTGGGGACAAGCCCCGGGGGACTTCGACGGAGGGAACGAATCCCTCAGACATTGACCTGCAGGCCGTAATGGAAGCGACCGGGATCGATGACTTCGCCACGGCTCTGGTCGCTAGGCGAGATGCCATGCCGGACAAACGCTTCCTAACGGCGAGTGAGGCAAGCTACGGCAAAACGTCCGGCCCCTCGAGCGACACCTACGAAAAGCTGAAGTTTTACCTCACGGCTGACTCCAGTGCCCTGAACTTCTCAAGAGGAGGAGTGAAGCGCCTCGACTTGAATAAAGTCGTTACAAACTCCCCCTCCCCTTCCGACATTCGGGACGAAATGGATCGCATCATCGCGGCAATCGGAAACCCCTATGCGGTGCCTGCCGACCCGAACCGTTTGTCTCTTTCTGACTTCGGCCAGCGCTTTTACTACCCGATAAACTCGGCAAACAACGGGTATCCCGTGCCCGCAGGAAACAGCGACATTTATCTGCAGAAGCTGGCCGCGAATATTCGTGACTACATCGACAAGGATTCGCAACCAACCATCGTTCAGAATGAGGAGGGCTTTCCAATTCGTCCTCAGAGCAAGGCAACCGCCAGCGACATGATTGGATTCGATCCGGGCGGAAACTCGACCGGCCCGAGCGATACCGCCGCCGTTGGCAAGGAATCCGTTCCCGCCCTCGACGAATACGCCTATCGGGCGAAACTCAACAGCATGACGCCTCCCAAGAAATCGGCAGGCATCACGAGCGCTCAATATGACGTGGAGGAGAGCCACTACTTCGAGTTCATCAACCCTACGAACCAGGACATCTCAATCGAGTCCTTGAAAGGCTCCCTCGACAATGCTTCGCCGTTCCTCCTGATTAGCAACCAGCTGGGCTACGGAAGCGCGGGAGGGGACGACATCCCCGCCGGACGCACGATCGAAATTCCTCTCGATCAGTTTGTCGACGGCAACGGGAATCCTTTGACCAAGTTTCCTGCGGGAAAGGCGGTTGTATTGACCACCGATCCCAATCCCGAGGAAACCAACCTGCCCTACTCCAGCAATGGGGCCAACACATTCTTCCGTCCCAATAGTTCCGCCCAGGAAGCCATCAAAGACAAGCGGCATTTCAAGGGCACCACCCGTGATGCAACCAGCGGTAGCCCCACGATGTTCCGAGTGCTCGCGAAATTTGGCACCGGCGCCGGCCGCGCGGGCAGCGGCGGCTCGGACTATGACACGCATGTCCTGATCGGAAACAGTGACGGCGTCATTGAAAGTTTCACGGCACTTTCCCTTCCCTACGCCAACCAGCTTTCCATCAAATACGACGACAACGCCACGTCACCTCCAGTTCCAGGAACAAAATGGTTCCAAGGGGGATCGCTGAAGGGCAACGTCGGAGGGGATGTCAAGGTAGCCTCGGGCGATCCTCGGAGTCTCAATGAACAACTGTCGATCAGGAGATACGTCTCCGGAGTTACAAACAATATCACCCGTTTCTTGTCGAGTGGCGTGGAAGCCGGCGGCAGGGGGACGTCAACGTTCGGAGCTCTCGCCAACAGCTTCATCAACACCCGACTGTGGCCAGATTTTGCAGCTCAGACTGCCAACGAAATCGACGTTGGATACGCGCGAATTGCAAATTCCGAGCTCGATGGGATCGGGCGCTTGGGAGACATTTACGACCCCAACAGGTCCCCAAGCGAACCAGAGTATGCGCGCGGCGGAGGAAAAACTTTGCGAATTGGGCAATCGGATCGTTACGTCAATCAAGGGAATGTCAGCGGCGTTCCCTATCCTGGAATTTTCGGTATCTGGGATGGCAACGAAAATTCCGTTTCCCGGAATCGAGTAGCGTGGCGTCTTACGGATTTCTTTTCAATCGACGACGCACTGACAACTCCAGGCGTGATCAACATCAACGGAGTTTCTCGGGATGGCGGCGTATCCTTGAAGGCAGCTATCTACCGGCTTGTATTCTCGACCGATGATCCCGCATTAACGGGAAAATCCCTGAACATGGACGCCTTGATTACAGCTATCGCACAGCGGTTTCCATCCGGTATCGATGGTGGAGACAACGAAGGCGCACCCACGGCCGACGACCCGTTTTGGGAACGCGGCGAAATCTCCGAAGTCCCTTACAACAGCAAAACCGGTTCGCCCACCCCCGTTCCGCCGCTCTTCAATACCGGCAACAAGCTGGCCAGCGTCCCAATGGAAACCACTCAGGATCGGTCGCGCGAGGAACTCGTGCGACGCTGCCTCGATCTGTTTACGACGAAGGGCAACGTGTTTCGCGTCTATTGTGTGGGCCAGGCTATCCGTCCAAATCGAGACGGCACTCTTCGCGTTCTTGCCCAGCAAAAACTCAAGTTAACCTTTGCGATCGAACCGGAATTCGACAACCCACTGCCCAGCGACACCTCCTTCGACGGAGTCGCCGAACTGGACGGGAATGGCAACTCGCCCACAAAGCGCTTTCGTCAGCCAGATCGCTTCAAAATTCGAATTCTCTCCGTCAACACCTATTGAAATGATCCGCTCGTTCCTACTTTTCGCCGTTTTTCTTTTGGTCGTCTCCGCAACCTTCGCCCAAGAGGAAACGCCTGCACCGACGGCGGAATCAGATCCCGCAGTCTCGGAGGAGACCAGTTCGACAGGCAGCGCCCACCTCAGAGTCTGGGTGATGGTGCCCCCGGAAGTGATGCCCGCCATTCCGGGGGATCAACCTTCACTCAGGGACAAACTTTCGCTCGTCTATGACGGCCCCGATGGCAAACCCGCCTTTCTTTTGAGCGCTGCCGTGCCGTTCGACACGACCGGCTACATGGAGGTGCCCGGACATCCGACGGAAATCCGTCTCGTCCGCCAGATCGATGGAGATTTGGCAGAAGTCGCTCGATCCAAGGCAAAGTTGAAAACGGGCGCTTATCTGACCGCTGTTATTCAGAAAGAAAACGGGAGATACACCCTTTCGTTCATCGACGACACCCTTCCCCCTCCCCCCCAACCAGCTCCGGGGGAAGCCCCTCCCCCCCCTCAAAAGCGAATCGTTTTTTACGATTTTATCAGCGGTGATTCCACGACCATCAGCTGTAAGGATCCGGTCTTCAGCAAAACGCTCACCTTTGGCACACCTCAGATCCTTGCGGACCTCCCAGAAAAAATTTTTTCCATTTCCATGCCGATCAAATCAGCGAAGCGCACTTATATGGGCACCATCGAGATCGATCTTCAAACCAACGACAGCCTGAGCTTCCTCATCGTAAAAGATTTCTTTGGCCGGACGACCGCCAAGGTTTTTCCGAACTCCAAGCTGGACTAAAAACTTCGAAGTGTGGCCGAATCGCAGAGCCGACGCCTAAGCCGAACCTGCCATCGAACAAGGGCAATTTAAGCGCTTCCCACCTAATTTGTTCGAGGCTCAGATCCTTCTCGACATTTGAATCCGCTCTCTAGCTGATCCACCTCCTTTGAGGATCGCAACAAATGTTCGGGGAAGCGGAAACCGGAAATATAAGAACACGGCGTTGGGATGCGCTACCACTTTCGGCGACAGCGCGGGCGGAGCGGGGGGCGATTCGGTTGCTGTATGCCGCGGCGGTGCTTGCACCGTGGTTCGCGGGGGCGCGGCCGGTTTTCAATGTGGTCTGGTGGGTTTTTCCCGTGTTGCTGACCGGCGCCTTTGTGATGCTCGCGGCCAATCCGGTTTCGTTTCACGGGATCTTGCGGCTTCCGAAATCCGTCCTGATCTCCGTGGCGATCCTTCTGGCGAGCCTCGGATTCTGGGCTCTCATGCCGGAGCCGATTTTTCTCACCCGGTTTGCCGCCGAGCAATGGGCCGCCGTCGAGAAGTGGTCGCCCGGCGCGTTTCTGAACCTTTCTCGCGCCCAGAAGCTCGCGCTTTTTGCGAGCCTGCTTCTGGGATTGCTCGCAGCGGCGCGCCTGGGACGGCGCGAAGATTTTCGGCGAGGACTTTCCCTCGCGATCGGCTGGAGCGCGATCGGCATCGCCCTGTATTCGCAGGCGGAGGATTGGATCGACCTTTTTCCGCCGGATTGGGCCGTCATCAGCGGCGGTGACGAGCGTTTCAACGCCGCTTTTCTGCATTACAGCATCATGGCCACGGCGCTGAACATCGGCTGGCCGCTCCTCCTGTTTCCCATCTGGAAGGTGCGAAACTTCGAGAGTGCCATGCGTGTGCTGGCGCTCGGTGGGCTCGCCACGTTCCTGGCCTTCGTCACGATTCCGTTCGACAGGGCGACGTCCGCCATGGCTATCGCCGTCGGGTTGCTGTTAGCCGGGTGCGGATGGGGACTTTTCGGGCAGGCCGGGTGGGTGCGGCGATGGATGATCCTCACCGGATTAGTCGCGCTCTTGGGGACAATCGCAATCTGGCAAATCGGGAGCGTGCGGAGCGTCGAACGAAATTTTCCGGAACACTGGAACGGCGCGAAAGCCACTTTGGAGGAATCGCTGGAGCGGGATGCAGGGTGGCGCGCCGTCGCCCGCACACGCAACGATCATCTGGTCGCGTCCCCCGCTCCCGTTGCCCAGTCTGCCTGGATCGCCGCAGGGCGGATGATTGCCGATCACCGGCTTTTCGGATCCGGCCCGGACTCCTGGCCAAAGCAACTCGCGGTCTACTCGAACGACCCGCAGGTGAATACTTTCAGCCTCTCCATGCAATACGCCTCGCATAGCGTCCTCCAGACGGCGGCGGAGTGGGGGCTGCTCCCGCTGGGAGCCTGGCTAACGCTCTGGGGCGGCGCGTTTTATGCCCTCACGGCGTGCCCAGGTCGCCGCGGACTCCCCTCACCCGGACTGTTGCTCGCGCTGCTCGGGGTGACGCTTCATTCCCTCGTTCATTTTCCGCTCGAGGTGCCTGCCATCCAAATCTGGACAGCCCTGCTGCTGGGGCTCGCCCTCGCGCCGAGGAACGCAAGAGCCACGCCTCGCCTCCGACTGCCGACGCGGTCCCCCGTGCGCTCCTTCGCTCCCGAGCCAGCTCACTCCTGACTTCCGGGCGCGGTGCCGGAGCCCGCGTCAGGATGTTGGGGATCAGCAGGATTTGCCGGAACTCCCGCATTGGGAGACAGCGGCGGTGTCGGTGAAATTTCCGGCGGAGGGGTCGTGAAGACCCCGTTGGCGGGATCCGTCGGCCCGGTGCGAGGTCCCACATCCTCCGGGGCAGGAATGGGCGCCTCCACGCCGGCGCCGATCTGCGAGCCGGTCTTCGCGGGATTATCCGGGGCAGGAGTCTGCGCGAGAGCGGAGAAAGCCAGCGGCAGGAAGGCAAGGGCGAGAAGCGTCGTTTTCATACCAAAAGTTCGCGAACCGGTTCGCATGCGGCCCCTTATCGCCGATCGAACGAAGGCGCATCTCCGAAGCGCGGGAACTTCTGACGAATCTCTCGGGGTTTGCTCCGATTGTCCGACAACGCCACCCGTTCTATGGAATGGCGCTCTGCATCACCCATGAAAATTTCGTCTCGTATCTCGCCTCCGGCCATCCATCCCGCCAATCCTTCCGAAAGCAACCGCGCCCGCCTGCAACGAATTCTCCGCGAGATGCTCGCCGACAAGTCCCGCGTTCGGCGCGCCGCCAGGACCGCTTCCCAGCAAAAGACGCGCTAACCCGGCCGACCTCTCCCTCACGCCCGATATCTCTTCAGGATGACCAACTCTCCCGAAATCTTTCCCGAATCTGCCGGTGCGTGGCAGAAGAATTGTGAAGCCTGCATCTCGCAAAATCCGTGGGGGGCGATCGGCGTCGCCGCGGCCGCGGGCTTTCTCCTCCGTCCCTCCCTCATCGCCGCTCTGCTGGGCTTACTCTTGCGAATCGTGCGCGTGGCTTTCGGCCCGTTCCTGCTGTTCTTCCTCGTCAAAAAATTGTTCGGCTGGACCTGTGCGACTCGACCGCCGGTGGAAAAGGCCCCCTCGGCAGCCCCGATCCCGCCGGTCGGAATCTAGCCTCCGCGACGCGCGATCTCTTGGCTTCACGCGAATCTTCATCATGAGTGACGGCGTTCTGATGCAGGGGTCCCGGGAAATTCCCTACCGCAACATATCCTTCATCCGGGGCGTGATTGCCGGCGACATCGACGCGGATTCCGCGTTGAAACCCGGCGAAGCCCGGCTCGCCGTGAACGGGCGGGAGTTCCCCGGCAGCCTCATCGAAATCACCGATGGCGAAGCCGTCTTCAGCGCCGCGCCGCTCGAGGAGATCGTCCAGATTCTCGATCCCGATGCGTCGACGGCGAAATTTCCCGCTCCCCTGCGTCCGACATGAATCCTCCAATCCCTCCCCAGCCGCCCGAGAGCAACGAACGCGACAGCTGGCGCCCGGCGGACAAGGCTGCCGATGCCGCCATGGAAAATCCGGCGGAATTCCGGCCGCAGCCCGCGACGGAATCCTCCACCGGCCCCGTGCTCGCGGAAGACGAACTGCCGCTCAAGACGCACGGCGACCCTGCCGTGGACAAGCTCGAAAAATAGTCAGCGCGCCATTTCGGCGTCGACCGGAGCTTCCTCTCCAGTCGACGGCTCGACCAGAAATGCCGTGAACGCCTCCCCAGCCCGACCGGCTATCGTCGCCCGCACGTGCATGCTGCCATCCTCGAGATAGTCGACGCTTTGAACGCTCCCCTCGCGATGAAGCCGCGCCAGCAAATCCGCGCGCTCCATCGGGAGGCGCAACTCCACTTCGCGAGCCCCATTACTGACGAACTCGGAGATTCGCGCCACAAGCTCGTCGAATCCCTGCCCCGTCTGCACCGAGACGAAGACCGCCTCGGGAAAATGGCGACGCAGGCTCATCCGAACGGTCTCGTCGGTCACCTTGTCCATCTTGTTGAAGACGACGAGGCTTTGACCGGCCTCCGCGCCCAGCTCGGCGAGCACCTTGATCGTCGTGTCGTAAAACTCCATCACGCGCGGATGCGAGGCATCGAGCACGTGGATGAGGAAGTCGGCCAGCGCCGCCTCCTCGAGGGTCGCGTGAAAGGCCTCCACCAGCGCGTGCGGGAGTTTTCGAATGAACCCGACCGTGTCGGTGAGGAGGAGCGGCTGTTTGTTCGGCAGCGCGATTTTGCGCGTGGTCGTATCGAGCGTGGCGAACAGCTTGTTTTCCACCAGCACGTCCGCCCCGGTCAGCCGGCGGAGGAGCGACGACTTCCCGACGTTCGTGTAGCCGACGATGGCGGCATTCGGCACGGGGGCGCGCTTGCGGTCCTTCCGCTGGGTCGCTCGCGATCGGCGCACGCCCGCGAGTTCCTTCTTGAGCCGGTCGATCTGCCCACGAATCTTGCGGCGATCCTGCTCGAGCTGGCTTTCGCCCTCGCCCTTCGCGCCAATGCCGCCGCCCTGCTTGCCGAGGTGGCTCCACGCCCGGGTCAGCCGCGGCAGCGAATAATCCATGCGCGCGAGATCCACCTGGATGCGGGCTTCCCGCGTCTGCGCCCGCGCCCCGAAGATGTCGAGAATCACCTCCTGCCGGTCAATCACGAGAACCTTGGAGAGGGACTCCCAGTTCCGCTGCTGCGCCGGCGTCAGGACGTTGTCGAAGATCACCACGTCGCACTGGAGATCGCGCATGCGTTCGCAGATTTCCTCGGCCTTGCCGGATCCGATCAGGTAGCGCGCCTGCGGTTCGCGGTTGTGAACGACCGTCTTTTCCAGGACAGGGATGCCGAGCGTGCGAACGAGTTCCTCGAGCTCATCGAGCAAATCCTCCGCGTCGGCGCGATCCTCCGCACCGCCATACGCGCCGACCAGCAGCGCGCGCTCCACCATTTTTTCCCGTGGCCTGATCTCAAACATGTCCGGCTAACCTATCAGAAACGGAGATTCCCGCCATCTATCGATGCCGCCTCCCGGGGGGACGCCTGCGCTCCGCGCGCCGGTAGCGCCACCCGTTCCCAGCGGGGCTCTCGCGGCCGGCTGACTCAGGCGAACAATTCCAGCTGCTCGCCTTCCGCGTCCGGGGCTGCTTCCGCGAAGCGCACGCCGGTGCCGAGCAGTCGCACGGGGAGGCTTTTCCGGGCGTGGGCCTGGGCGAGCAGGTGCAGAAAGACCTCGGGCGTCGGCACGGTGCAGAGACATTCGCGGGTGGTGCGGGTGAAGTCGGCGTATTTGATCTTCACGAACGCCTTGCGGATGGCGCGATCGGCGGCCTTTTCCCGGAGTTCCGCGAGGAGTTCCTCGGCCAGGCTGGAGAGTTGGTCGCGACAGGCGGCGAGCGTGGGGAGGTTTTCCGAGAACGTGGATTCGTTGCTGAGGGATTTTCGCACGCGATGCGGCTGGACCCGGCGGTCGTCGAGACCGCGGCAGAGACGGTAGAGTTCCTCGCCCCACTTCCCGTGGCGAGCGACCATCTCGACCAGGGGAAGGCCCTGGAGATCCCCGCAAGTGTGGATGCCCTGTGCGGCGAAGCGCTCGGCGCTCTTCGGGCCGATCCCCCAGACCTTGCGAATCGGCAGATCTCGCATGAAGGCCTCGGTCTGCTCGGGCAGGATGGCGAACTGTCCGTCGGGCTTCCGCCAGTCACTCGCGATCTTGGCGAGCATCTTGTTCGCCGCGACGCCGGCCGAGGCGGTGAGCCCGGTTTCGGCGCGAATCTCAGCCCGGATGTTGCGCGCGATGTCCCAGGCAAAGCGGTCGCTGGCGGTGACGTCGAGGTAGGCCTCGTCGAGGGAAAGCGGCTCCACCAGCGGGGTATGGCGCCGGAGAATGGCGCGAATTTTCTGAGATTCCTCGCGGTAGAGGTCGAAGCGCAGCGGGAGGAAGACGAGCTGCGGGCAGCGTTCGCGCGCCATGAACCCGGGCATGGCGGAATGGACCCCGAACTTGCGCGCCTCGTAGTTACATGTCGTCACCACGCCACGCCGGCTGCCGCCACCCACCGCGACCGGCCGCCCCGCCAGCTCCGGCCGCTCCCGCAACTCCACCGCCGCATAGAAGCAATCCATGTCGACATGGATGATCTTGCGCGTGGCGGGATGGACGACGTCCGGCCCCATGGCGTCACTCCGCGAGACGCGCGACGTAGACCGTGCTGGCGGACTCGGCGTCGAGCAGCGGATTCGCAAACGTCACGACCTCCGCTCTCGCAGTCCCGAAGACCGATTGCAGTCGCGCAAGAAACTCCGCGTCCGGCGCGTCGTCGGACCACAGCGCAAACCCGCCACCGGGCCGCAGTTGCGCCGCGAGGCGTTGCAGGCCCTCGACCTCGTAGAAAGCCGCGTGCGCCGGGCTGAGGAGATTGCGCGGTGAGTGGTCGACATCGAGGAGCACGGCATCAAACTTCCGCGCGAGACGCTGAGGGTCAAATCCCCGCTCCAGAGTCGCCGCGAGCGCAAAGAAATCCCCATGCACGAACCGGCACCGAGGATCATCCGTCAGCGCGGAGCCGAGCGGCACCATGCCGCGCTCGTGCCAGCCGATGACCGCCGCCAGCGCGTCCACGACGAGCAACTCGCGCACGCCCGGATTTTCCAATGCCGCCGCCGCGGTGTAGCCGAGGCCGAGGCCGCCCACGACGACATCGAGCGGCCCCTCGAGATCGGCGAGACCGAGCCAGGCAAGGGCGACCTCGACATCGTGAAAGAGGCTCGACATGAGATAGGCGTCGCCGAGTTTGACTTCGAAGACCTCCAGGTCGTCCAGGGCGCGCACCCGGCGCCGCTGCAGCACGAGGTCGCCCATCGGTGTCGGTTGAAAATCCAGCTCCTCGAAGGCTTTGCTCATTGATCGGCATCGTGAGAGCCGCTCCCCTGCCGAACCAGCGCAAATCTCGCGCGATTCCCACGACTTGCGGTATCGTCGCGAAATGCCGAAGCCATCCACTGTCGACCAGCCCGCCGAGCTGCTCGCGTATTGTTTTTCCGTCTGGCCCGAGGTGAAGAAGACGCAGGTGCGCTCGTGGCTGAAACACCAGGCCATCACGGTGAACGGGCGCGCGACCTCCCAGTTCAATCACCCGCTCAAGGCCGGCGATGTCGTCGCCATTCGCACGGATCGCTTCGCCGCGCCGAAGACGACGCTCGGCTCGGGCATGAAGATCTACTTCGAGGACGAGCATCTCATCGTCATCGAAAAACCAGCCGACCTGTTGAGCATCGCCACGGAATCCGAGCAGGAAAAGACGGCGTATTTCCAACTCACGGACTACGTGCGCCAGAACCGCCCGCGCTCGAAGGAACGGGTGTGGATCGTGCATCGCCTCGATCGCGAGACGTCGGGGCTGATGGTTTTCGCGAAAACCCCGCAGGCGAAGGAGATTCTCCAGGCCAACTGGGAGGAGTTCGAGAAAACCTACGAGGCCGTGATCGAGGGCCGTCTCGACGAGCCGAAGGGCACGTTCGAAAGCCATCTCGACGAGTCGAATCCCTTCAAGGTCGTGAGCACGAAGGCCAGCGACGCCACGCGCCACGCGGTCACGCATTATCGCGTGCTGGCCCGGAGCGAATGGCGCTCCCTCGTGCAGCTGAAGCTCGAGACCGGCCGGCGCCACCAGATCCGCGTGCACCTTTCCGACGCTGGCTGCCCGATCGTCGGCGACAAGAAATACGGCGCCGTGAGCGACCCGGCCAAACGTCTCGGCCTGCACGCCTGCGCGCTGCGCTTCGCCCATCCCGTCAATCGGAAGGAAATGCGATTCGAATCACCGCTTCCCAAGGAGCTCGCGCGCCTCGTGAAGCCAAGGTAGACGCTAACTCGCAGGCTGGAACTGCGCGTGGCCGCGGATGAGCGCCTCGAACGCAGGGCGATCATCGTCCGCGAGCTCGACGGGGAATTTTGCGGCGGACCGGTCCCACTTTTCCAGCCAGTCGGCGCCGAGCAGATCGCGCGGCGGAGCGCCGGGCCGCTGCACGGCCGCCGGGGTGAGCGCAATCGTCGTCTCGTGTTTCGGGCCGGTCGGAACGCCCCGAGCGATGAAAAATCCAGCCGCGAGCATCGCCACCCTCGACGCCGTGCCGACCGTGTAGGTGAAGAGCTCGGCATCGCCGCCGCGACAGGCGGAAAACAGCCGGCGAAAAGCCTCGAGCGTCCACGGTCCGTCGGTCGTCTTGCTCGAGAACATGTCGTAGAAGATCAGGGCCGGCGCCGAGGAAGCGGTGAGCATCGTTTCCACGAAATCCCCGGCGATGAGTTCCCAGCTGAGGCCGGCGTGGTTGCGGGATTGCCAGCGCCCGTGTGCGAGAATTCCCGCCGGTCCGCCGTGGCGCAGGTAGGTGAACTTCTCGTTGTTGGCGAAGGCGAGGCGGAGCGAATCGAGGTCGTTCTCGAAGCTGATGATGTGCATCGGTCGCACGGAACCACGGGCCGCCTGCGCCTCGTAGCGACGGATCGCCGCCATGGCATTCGCGGCCGCGCCGAGCCCGACGTCCCAGATCACCAGCGGCTCGTCGGTTGCCTCGCCGCGCACGCGTTCGGCGAGCCGGGACTGGTCGATGTAAAGACGGTCGGCCTCCTCCATCGGCGGGGTGCGCGAGTGCATGATCTCGCCGCTCTCGTGATGGCGGATGCTGGCAAATCCCTCGTGCGCGATGTGCACCTCGTAGGCGCCGAGCCGCTGGTGGCGCTTCGGCCTGGTGACCTGCACCTTCACGGGATTGTCGAGGTCGTCGGCGTGCAGGATGTCCCGCTTCGCGTGGTAGAACTCGAGGAAGCGTCCATCGAGGATGCTCTGCCGGATCTCGCGCATGAGCCGGTGGTAGAAGTGGATATTGTGTTTGCCGAGAAGCGTCCATCCCAGCGTCTCCTTCGTCTTCGTGAGATGGTGCAGATACGCGCGCGAGTAACGGGCGCAGGTCGGGCAGTCGCACTCGGGGTCGAGCGGCTCTGGCGAAAATTTGTAAACACCGCGCCGCATTTGCAGGTAACCGCGTGACGTAAAGACGCCACCGCGCTGGGCGACCTGCGTGGGAATGATGCAGTCGAACATGTCGACGCCGCGGTGCACGGCCTCGAGGATGTCGAGCGGCGTGCCGACGCCCATGAGATAGCGCGGGAGATTACGCGGCAGCAGCGCGGCGGTATGCTCGCACATGTCCTCGCGTTCGCCTTTCTCTTCGCCGACGGCGAGTCCCCCAATCGCAAAACCATCGAAGGGCAGCTCGATCAACCCGGCCGCGCTCTCGCGTCGGAGGTTCGGGAACAGCGCGCCCTGCACGATGCCAAACATCGACTGGAGCGAGTCGCCCCGCGCCGCCAGGCTGCGGGCGGCCCAGCGCTGCGTGATCTCGACGGCGGCGCGGGCGGTGGATTCATCGACCGTGGACGGCACGCATTGATCGAGCGCCATCATGATGTCGCTGCCGATGGCGCGTTGCGTTTCGATGCTCACCTCGGGACTGAGGAGGATCGTCTTCCCGTCGATGTAACTCTGGAAGACGGCGCCCTCCTCGGTCATCGAGCGGGCGTGCGGCAGCGAAAAGACCTGGAAACCGCCCGAGTCCGTGAGCACGGAACGCTTCCAGCTCATGAATCCGTGAATGCCGCCCATCCGTCGGAAAACCTCCGCGCCGGGGCGCAGCAGCAGGTGGTAGGTATTCGCGAGCAGGATCTGCGAGCCGGAGTCCTCGAGCGTCTGCGTGAGCTGCGCCTTCACGGTCGCCTGCGTGCCGACAGGCATGAAGAGCGGCGTGAGCACTTCGTTGTGGAGCGTGCGGAAGGTCGCGGCGCGGGCGCGGGAGCCGGGCGCCTCGGCGTCGATGCGGAAATTCAGGCGGGATGAGATCATGGGGTTTCGACGCGAAAGTCGCGGGCGAGCAGGTCTTCGAGTTCCTGCAGGGCGGCGCGGAGCTCGGCCGCCGGGCCTTCGGGCGCGCCGGCAAGGGCATTCGCACAGCGCTGGGCGAGCGCGCGGCGGGGATTCGTTTCCGTGATTGCGTCCGCCATCCGAATGGCCCGAGCGGCAAGGGCGCGGGCGACGGCAATCTTCTCGCGGGCCGCGGATTCCGGGATGTCGCCGGCGGCCACGCCCTTAAGCTGGCGGCACACGAACCGACGACAGCGCGTCGGGCGTTCGCCGTAGATCGCGCAGCTCATTTCCTGGTGAGCGGCGCAGGGTTGATGAAACCACGCCTCGTTGCGGCGGCGCTTGATCCGGAGGCCGCGAGCGGCGAGCGCCCGGGCGGAATCCTCCGACTGGAGCACGACGGAATGAAACAGCGTGCCGTCGCAGCACATGCCACACGCGGCGCAAAGGCGCGTGGCGATGGCGGAAAACTCGGCGGTCATGGAACGCGAAGAATGGGGGCAGCGCGCTTGCGGATCAATGCCGGAGCGGCTCTATTCCCAAGGCATGACGAATGGCGAATCCAGCGGGGACGAGACGATCACGGTGCGCGACGAACCGATCGAGCTGTGCCAGTTGCTCAAGTTCGCTGGCCTCACCAGCACCGGCGGCGAAGCCAAGATGGTGATCGGCGACGGCCTCGTCGCCGTGAACGGCGAAGTCGACACGCGCAAGCGCCGGAAACTCGTCGCCGGGGACCGCGTGAGCTTCGACGGGCGCTCGCTGATCGTCGCGGTCGACAAATAAAAACGCCGCGCCGGTCGGCCGGCACGGCGTCTTCGAAACAGTTGTCCTCGCGGAGTTAGAACGCGATGCGGATGCCGGTGCGGGTCACGCCGAGCACGTCGGGAGCGCCGAGGAAAGCGCGGCTGTCCACGAAGAGGCCGATGTTCGGATGAAAGCGCCATTCGAGGCCGCCACCGACGGAGACGTAACCGACAGTCACGTGGTCCCAGCCGGCACCACCGCCGACCATCGCGTAGGGGGCGAGGTTCCAGCTGCAGATCGGGTAACGGAAGAACGCATTGCCGCCGATCATGTGCTCGGCCGAACCGCCGTTGCCATACCAGAGGCCTTCGATGCCGAGACCGAAGTATTTCGCGAAGAAGAAATTGAAACCACCGCCGCCACCGACACCGGTGTTGAGCGTGTGGCCGTGGGTCGCGAACTCGGGATTCGCAAGAAAGGCGCCAAAGGCGTCGATCTGGAACTCCATGTCGCGGAAGTTGCAGGTGGGAGCCTCGATGACGGCTTTTTCCTTGAAGTCCTTGGTATCGACGCCAGCCAGCAGAGGGCTGATCGAGGACGCCACGAGTGCGCAGAGAATCAGGCAGGATTTTTTCATGTGTTTTAGGTTGAGCGGTTAAGCTGGGCTCGATGTAGAGATGAGCCACCAAAGGGTCAATTGCCATCACGGGCCGGACCCCTCGATCAGGGTCGCCCCCGATGGGCGCGAAATCACCCCCGTCAGCGGCTTCCGGCAGGCAAATTCTGGATTTAGGACTTGCGCTTCCATGGGATCGCCGCAATTCTATCCGGCTACCACCATGAGCCAGCATCCCAGTTTAAAAGGCAGCGGCGCCATCAAGGCGAAGCGCAGCGTGCTTAAGCGATTCGAACGTGTCGAGTTGATGAAGAAGCGCGGGCAGTTCAAGCCCGGCCAGAACGTCATCGGCCTGCCGAAGACCAAGCCCGAAGATTAAGCAGACCCTGCGAGGCGTCTTTCGATTCCGAAGGACCCCGCCCTCTGCTCCGTGAACAGGCCGGCCACTCGCCGGCCTTTCTCATCATGCGCATCAATCGCTATCTCGCCGCCGCCGGCCTCGGTTCGCGCCGCGATTGCGAAGAACTCGTGCGCAGCGGCCGCGTTCTGATCAACAACGCCGTCGTCACCAATCTCGCGACGAAAGTCGAGCCCGACGACGTCGTGCGCCTCGGTCGCAAGGTCGTCCGGCCCCAGCTCCCGGTCTACATTCTGCTGAACAAGCCGGCGGGCTACGTATGCTCCGCCGACGACGAACTCGGTCGCAAGACGATCTTCGACCTCGTCCCCGCCTCAAAACACGGCCGCCTCTTTCATGTCGGACGTCTCGACAAGGAAAGCGCGGGCCTGATCGTGCTGACCAACGACGGCGACTTCGCCGATCGCCTCACCCACCCGTCGCACCAGATCGACAAGGAATACGAGGTCGTCCTCGACAAGCCGTTCGACCCCGAGCGTATCCCGAAGCTGCAGCGCGGCATCACGCTCGAGATCGGCCGCGCGCGCATGGAATCGGTCCACGTTCTTTCCCCCAGGGTGTTGAAGGTCATCCTGCGCCAGGGTCTCAAGCGCCAGATTCGCGAAATGCTTTTTGCCGTCGGTTATCGAGTCGAAAAACTCGTGCGCGTGCGCATCGGGCCATTGAGCGATCCGCGACTGAAGACGGGCTACTGGCGCCCGCTCGATCGCGAGGAAGTCGCCGCCCTCCGCGCCAGCGCCACGAAGGGAAGCCCTAAGCCGGAACGCCCGAAGGCCCCGAAACGCCCATCCACGCGTCGACCCTCCTCCGCCCGTCGACCCTCGAAATAGGGCCCGGGCGCCCTTCGCCCTCCTTGATTTCGCCAGTCATCCGCATGGCGATTTGGGCGCAGAGGACGAGGTTCTCCAGCTGCCCGAGGCCGGCCCCTGGATTCTTCTCACTCCTGGCAGACGTGTATTCATCGTCCGTCGCCCTCGTCTCCGTCGAGTCCGCTCGTTCGCATTTTGATCCCCCCCGCGGAATCTTGCGGGTCTAGAAAATCAGCGGAATGATCAGAATGGCGACGATGTTCGTCACCTTGATCATGGGATTGATGGCGGGGCCCGACGTATCCTTGTAGGGGTCGCCGACCGTGTCGCCGGTCACCGAGGCCGCGTGCGCGGGCGAGCCCTTGCCCCCGAAGTTGCCTTCCTCGATGAACTTCTTGGCGTTGTCCCAGGCGCCGCCGCTCGACGTCATGGCGACGGCCTGGAAGAGCCCGGTCACGATCGTTCCCACGAGCACGCCACCGAGAATCAGCGCGCCGGTCACGCGGGCGTCGTCCGGAGTGGCCGCGAAGAGTTTCGGCAGCACGGCGACGGCGATCACCGTGAGCACCGGCAGCAGCGCGGGCACGATCATTTCCCGCAGCGCGGCCTTCGTGACGATATCCACGCACGTGCCGTATTCCGGCGTGTCCTTGCCGGTGAGAATGCCCGGCTTGGCCTGAATCTGCCGGCGCACCTCGCGCACAACCGCGCCGGCTGCCTTGCCGACGGCATCCATGCTGAAGGCTGAAAACGCATACGGCAGCAGGCCGCCAACGAGCAGGCCGACGATGATGCGCGGGTCCTCGAGCGAGAATCGCATGGCATCCAGCGCGGCGGGCAGGTTTTCGAAATGCGCCCGGAGCTCGTAGACGTAGGAGCCGAAGAGAACGAGCGCGGCGAGGCCGGCGGAGGCGATGGCGTAGCCTTTGGTCACGGCCTTCATCGTATTGCCCACGGCGTCGAGTTCGTCGGTGATCTCGCGGGTCTGTTTCGGCATTTCACTCATCACGGCAATGCCGCCGGCGTTGTCCGTGATGGGGCCGAAGGCATCGAGTGAGATGATGATTCCCGAGAGCGACAACATGCTCATCACGGCAATGGCGACGCCGTAGAGACCGGCGAAGTGGTAGCTGCCGAGGATGGCGGCGGCGATGAAGATGACCGGGAGCGTCGTCGCGTGATTTCCCACGGCGAGGCCGGCGATGATGTTCGTGGCGTGCCCCGTCTCGGAAGCTCGCGCGATCTTCTGCACGGGATGGTGCTTCGTGGAGGTGTAGTAGTTCGTGATCAGCACGACGACGCCGGTGAGCACGAGACCGATGAGCGCGGAGTAATACAGGCCGGTCACGTTCACGCCCGCGACGCCAGCAAACAGCGAGTGCGTAATCGGCCAGTAGGCGATCGCGGAGATGAGCGCGCTGATGCCCACCGCTCCCATCAACGAGGCCGTCGGGCTCGTCTTGTTCACATTCACGTAGATGATGCCGATGATCGAGGACACGAGCGAAACGCCGCCGAGCAGGAAGGGATAGATGATCGCCTGCGGAGCCTCGGAAAGCGTGAGGAACGCGATGAGCACCGCGCCGATGAGGCTGACCGCGTAGGTCTCGAAAACGTCCGCCGCCATGCCGGCGCAGTCGCCGACGTTGTCACCGACGTTGTCCGCAATCGTCGCCGGATTCCGCGGATCGTCCTCGTCGAGGTTCTGCTCGATCTTGCCGACGAGGTCGGCGCCGACGTCCGCCGCCTTCGTGTAGATGCCGCCGCCGAGACGAGCGAAGACGCTGATGAGGCTGGAGCCAAGCGCGAGGCCGACGAGGCTGGTGATCGCAACGCTCGCGCCGAGCAGATTGCGCGCAACGAGGAAATACGAACCGACCGCGAGCAGCGCGAGCGTGACGACAAGCACGCCCGTGACCGCCCCGCCGTTGAACGCCGCCTTCATCGCCGGGAATCGCCCGAGCGTGGCCGCCTGGGCGGTGCGCACGTTCGCAAGCACCGCGATGCGCATTCCGACATAGCCTGCGGCGAGCGAGCACGCGGCGCCGATCACGAAGCCGATGGCCGTAGGCGCGCCGCGCAGCAGGAAGAGCGCGATCACGATGACGATCGCGATCGCGCCGATCGTCAGGATCTGCCGGTTCAGGTAGGCCTTCGCCCCCTCCTGCACGGCGCCGGCGATCATCGCCATTTTCTCGTTCCCGGCTGGAGCCGCGAGGATCGAGCGGATGAGAACGAGGGCAAACACGAACCCGATCCCGGCACAGCCGAGCGCGAGAGGAATGCCGGTTTCGAACAACGAGGCAGCAGCAATGATCATGGGGAGCGATGGGGGAGAATTCGGAGACTAGTTCAACCTCAGGTTCGCACAATGCCAGACTGCCGCGCGCCCCGGGGCCATCTCGCATTTTCCCCGCGCCGGTTCTTGAAGCGCCCTTCGCCCCGCCCTACAACTGCGCCGTGCTCAACTCCATCTGGCTCGGCCTGATCTTGCTTGCCGTCGTGCTCGGCGGCGCCGCCGGCGCCCTCGACAAGGTCACCGCTGCCGCTTTCAAGGCCTGTCAGATTGCCGTCATCGACCTTGCCCTGCCCCTGATCGGAATGATGGCACTGTGGCTGGGAATCATGCGGCTCGCCGAAAAATCCGGCCTTATCGAGATCCTTGCCCGCGCCTTGCGCCCGCTCATGCGCCGGCTTTTTCCCGACGTCCCGCCGGAGCATCCCGCCATGGGCTCCATGCTCATGAACATGGCCGCGAACATGCTCGGACTTGGCAACTCCGCCACGGCGCTGGGCCTGCGCGCGATGAAGGATCTCGAATCCTTGAATCCTCGCCCGGGCACGGCAACGAACGCCATGGTGACGTTCCTCGCGATCAACACCAGTTCCATCCAGATCATTCCCGCCACGACCATCGCCTATCTCGCGGCGGCCGGCGCGACCCAGCCCACGGCCATTGTCGGTCCCGCCTTTTTCGCCACGGTGATCTCCACCATCGTCGCGGTCGTCATGGTCAAATTTTTCGAGCGCCTGCCCGGCTATCGCCTGCCCATCACGATCCCGGAGGCCGCTCCCACCGCCCGCCTGGAGAGCCCCGCCGCCGCTCCCGCCGCGACGCCGGAAACCAACTTTCCCGCCCGGCCGCTCGCGCCATGGGCCATTGCATTGATCGGACTGTTTTTCCTCTTTTTCGCCTGGCTGGGCTACGAGCAGATTCGCAAGGCCGCGGAAACCGGTCCGGGCGTCACCTTCACCGTCGTGGCAAATGCGATCTCGCTGCTCGCGGTGCCCTTCGTGCTTTCGTTCTTCCCGTTTTTCGCCGCCCTGAAACGCGTGCCGGTCTACGAGGAATTCGTCGAGGGCGCGAAGGAAGGCTTCCACGTTGCCATTCGCGTGATCCCGTATCTGGTCGCGATCCTGGTCGCAATCTGGATGGTGCGGGCCGCGTTCGACGCGAGTGCGCAATTCGGATGGTTCCGCCAGGTTACCGGCGGGCTCAACACCGCCCTCGCCGCAATCGGCTTTCCGCCGCAATTGCTTCCCCTGGTGCTCATGCGGCCCCTCAGCGGTAGCGGCAGCAACGGGATTTTCGCCGATTTGCTGAAAGATCCCTCCGCCGGCGGCCCCGACGGATTCATCGCGCGCACAGCGGGCTGCATCATTGGCAGCAGCGAGACGACCTTCTATGTGCTTGCGGTTTACTTCGGGTCCGTGGCCATTCGCCGCACCCGCCACGCCGTGCCGGCGGGTCTACTGGCAGACCTCGCCGGCGTGATCGCTTCGATCGTGATCTGCCGATTGGTCTTTGCCTGATTCTCCGGGACCTCAGAGGTCCGAACTCTCGACAAAACGATCTGGTTGCATAGCCTGAGACCATGTTCAAGCCGCCCATCACTGCCCTCGCCTTGCTCTGCCAGCCCTGATATCGCGGCATTTTCAGAAAGAAGCCCCACCTCTTTTCCATGAGCCAGTCCTCGGTTACCGACGGCCATCCCCTCGATAAGATTCACTACCGGGAATACAAGATTCTGCTCCGGCCCGAGCGATTCATCCGGCCCGAGCGATTCGAGGAATACTGGCGCATCGTCCACGACATCGCGAAGAAGCTCGACGTGAAGGTCACCACGAATCACGACGCCTTCAACCGCATGGTCCGCGAGGTGCTTTTCTACGACACGCCAGAGTTCGACCTCTACCGGAATGCCTTCATCCTGCGCAAACGCACGTTCTACAAGGACGGCTGGCCGGAGATCGACCACGAACTCGCCGTGAAATTCCGCCACCGGGACATGGATACCGCCGCCGCGGTGGACATCCATCCGCGCCTCGAGGGCCGCAGCGAGATCAAGTTCAAGGACGAGGTCCTTCCGCTCAAGGACGAGATCGGCGGCATCCGCAGCCTTTTCTCGCACAATTGCGTGCTCACCACGCCGAAGATCGTCCTCGACCAGGGCCTCGAGGACATCGCGTCGGTCTTTCCCGCCATGGGTGCCATCGACGTCTCGCCGAAAACAAAGATCGAGCTCGTCAACAACGTCGCCGTCGAGGAAGTGCAGGTCGATCCTGGCCACTTCGACTTCGGCCACGGCCTCGAGGCAAAGGCCACCATCGCGCTCTGGCGCAACCGCGCGTCCGAGACGTCGCTCGTCGGCGAGTTCGCCTTTCAGGCAAAGTTCCACCGGCTCGACGACCTTCACCACAAGGCGAAGGCGCGCTCCGAGGAATTCTTCCGCGCAGTTCAGACCCACGCGCCAGAGTGGGTGCAGCTCGGCACGACCAAGACCGCCATGGTCTACGGCATTGGCCGCTCGGAGACCCCCGGCCATGAGTGATGCCGTCGCCCCACCAGCGCCGCGCGTCGGCATTCTCGAAATCTTCCTCACCTTTCTCGCGATCGGCGCAACGAGTTTCGGCGGCGGCGTGGTCGCCTATCTCCGCAACAGCCTCGTCACGAAAAAGGCCTGGCTCGATGACGAAGGCTTCCTCGCTGCCCTCGAGATTTCCCAGGCTCTGCCGGGGCTGAACGCCACGAACATGAGCGTGATCGTCGGCGATCGCCTGCGGGGCATTCCGGGAGCCGTCGCCGGATTTCTCGGCATCACCCTGCCCGGCGCGGCCATCGTTTTCGCCCTCGCGCTCTTCTACGCCAGCAACACCGGCAATCCCGCCGTGAATGCCGTGCTGAAGGGCGTCGGCGCCGCGTCGGTCGGCCTGCTGCTCGCCGTCACCCTCCAGATCGGCCACAAGCAGCTCGAGCACCATCTGGACATGATCCTCGTCGCCGTCACCCTGGTCCTCGTCAGCTTCGTGCACGTTCCCCTGCTCTACGTGCTCCTCACCGTCGGCCCCATCGCCGTCCTCCTCTACCGCCCCCGCAAGCTCACTCCGGACAAAAGCGGCCTCGACAAAAAGCCGCTCGATTGACGCATGAAGCTCCTCCAGCTCCTCGGCGTTTTTTCGCTGCTCTCCATCCTCGCCATCGGCGGAGGCACCGCCGTGTTGCCGGAAATGAAGGCGATGGTCGTCGAGCAGCAGGGATGGATGACCGACGCCCAGTTCCGCGACATCTACGCCATCGGCCAGCTCGCTCCGGGGCCGAACATGCTCATGGTCATCGCCATTGGTAACAAGGTCGCCGGCTTCCCCGGCGCGCTCGTCGCGTTTCTCGGCTTCTTCCTCCCGGCCTGCGTGATTGCGGTCGTCACCTCCCGTGTGTGGGTGCATTTCGAAGGCTCGCCCTGGCGACTGGCCATCCAGCGCGGCATGGCCCCGATCGTCGTCGGCCTCATGCTCGCCGGCACCATCGCGATCGCCCGCACCGCCATCGTCGAACCACGCCAGCAAATCTGCCTCGCCTTCGCTGCCGTCGTTTTCATCGCGCTCTACTTCGGCAAAAAGATCAATCCCGCGCTCCTCATCCTCGCCAGCGGCGTGCTCGGCTTCGTCTTTTTGCGATGAGGGATGGTCTTCCGATGCGGCGCCGGGCCGCCTTCACGGAATTTTCCACTTGCGCGCACCGGAAGCCTCTAGCAGGTTCATGACTCGTTGCGCCAAGCGCGACGGTTCGACGATTGACCATGCCGATTTCCACCTGCAACCGCTGACTCATTTTCCGATGAGATTCCACAGCTTGCACGCGCGGCCAGCGTCCGCCCCCCGTTTTTCCTCGAAGCGCACAACCAACCCCATTCCGCATTCCCATTAAACCCCGTCCCTTCCAACGTCGCGACAATCGCGAGCCCGAACACCGCATCAACGAACGCATCCGCGTCAGGGAGGTCCGTGTCGTCCTCGCCGCCACCGGCGAGCAATTGGGCGTCATGCGCACCGAGGATGCCATCCGCAAGGCCAAGAGCTACGGCCTCGACCTCGTGGAGGTCGCCAGCAACGCCGTCCCACCCGTCTGCCGCATCGTCGACTACGGCAAGTTCCGCTACGACCTCGCGAAGCAGGAAAAAGAGCGCAAACACACCGTCAGCAAGGTCAAGGAAGTCAAGTTCCGCGCGAACATCAGCGAACACGACTACATGACCAAGATCCGCCACGCCGAGGAGTTCCTCGACAAGGGCAACAAGCTCAAGGTCGGTCTGCAGTTCCGCGGCCGCGAGATGGCCCACCAGGAAATCGGCCGCGCCGTGCTCGAGCGCGTGAAGCAGGACCTCGCCACCATGGCCCACGTCGACATGGAACCGAAGATGGCCGGTCGCGCCCTTGGCATGACCCTCAGCCCCCTTCCCGCCAACAAGCGCAAGCGCCGCTTCACCGCGCCGGACGAGGAATACGTCGAAGACGTGCACGAACACGACGACGACGACGAGGCCGAAACGCCCGTCGCAAGCTAGGTGGCGCGTCACCTCCTGCTCTTCGACATCGACGGCACGCTCATCGTTTCCGGCGGCGCCGGGGAGAACGCGCTCAAGGACGCCATGCGCGAGCGCTTCGGCGTCGAGGAGGATCTCGCCGGCATCACCCTCGCGGGAGCCACCGACGCCCTCATCGCCCGCAAGCTCCTCGCCAGGCACGGCCTTCCCAACACTCCGGAAAACATCACCGGTCTGCTCGACAGCTACCTGCACCATCTCGTCGGCCGCATGCCGCGGCACAACGGCACCCTGCTTCCTGGCATCGTCGCCCTGCTCGAGCGCCTGAAGGATCGTCCCGATTGCGTGCTCGCCCTGCTCACCGGCAATCTCGCCCGCGGCGCCGAGATCAAGCTCTCGCACTACGGCGTTTGGCATTACTTCGGCTTCGGCGCCTTCGCCGACGATCATCACGACCGCAACGAACTCGGCCCCTTCGCGCGCGCCCGCGCCCACGAACACCACGGCGAAGACTTCCCGCCCGAGCGGATTTTTGTCATCGGCGACACGCCGAAGGACATCGAATGCGGCCGCGCCATCGGCGCAAAGACCGTCGCCATCGCCACCGGCCAATATTCCGTCACTGAGCTAGCCGCCCACGCGCCCGACCACCTCTTCACCGACCTGGGCGACACCGACGCCGTCCTCGGCGCCCTCTTCGCCGGGTAGCCCTCCTCTTCCCCGCCATGACGCCGAGCGACGTCGCCTCCGCCCGGCTCCGCCACCAGCACATCGCGCATCCCGCCGCGAGCTCCATCCGCGATGTCGTCGCGCACCTCGGCGGGATGCAGGCGCAGGATTACAACGGCGCCCTGTGGGCCATCGGCCTGCGCCGGCCCGACGTCACCGAGGCCGAGGTCGAGCAAGCCGTCGCCGCCCGCGAGATCATCGCACCTGGCCTATGCGCGGCACCGTGCACTTCGTCGCCGCCGCCGACGTGCGCTGGATGCTCGAGCTGCTGACCCCGCGCGTGATCGCCAACAGCCAACGCCGCCACGAAGAGCTCGGGGTCGACCCGGCCACCCTCGCCCGCTGCGAAAAAATTCTCGTCCGCGCGCTTTCCGGCGGCCGGCAGCTCACTCGGGAGGTTCTCTCCGCCGAACTCGAGCGCAACGGCGTGCCCATGTCACGCGAGCGCAACTACCACGTCTTCTGGCGGCTCGCCCAAGAAGGCCTGCTCTGCTTCGGCGCGCGCGACGGCCGGCAGCACACCTTCACCCTTCTCGACGAATGGGTGCCCGCCCCTCGCCGACTCGAGCGCGAAGCCGCCCTCGCCGAGCTCGCCCGCCGCTACTTCACGAGTCACGGCCCCGCCACGTTGCCGGATTTCTCGTGGTGGTCCGGCCTGCGCGCCGCAGACGCCCGCGCCGCCGTCGATTTCGCCGCGGGCCGTCTCGCCTCCGAAACGATCGGGGGCAAATCTCACTGGCTTGCCGCCGACGCTCCGCCGGCCGCGGTAGCCGCCCCGCGCGTTCACCTGCTCCCGGGTTTCGACGAATTCCTCCTCGGCTACACCGATCGCAGCGCCACGCTCGACCCGCGGCACGCGCCGAAGATCATTCCCGGCGGCAACGGCATCTTCATGCCCACCATCGTGCTCGACGGCCGCATCGCAGGCACCTGGAAGCGCACCCTTCGCAAAAAATCCGGGGTCATCACCGCGCAACCCTTCACCGCCTGGAAAAAGGCCGACCTCCGCGCGCTCACGCCCGCCATCGCCCGCTACGGCCGTCACCTCAGCCTGCCGCTCACCCTGAGTTTTGTAAAACCGTAGCCGTTTCGCGGCGCGAAACGTGCCTCGCCCAGCGAGGCGGTTACCGGCTCGCAGAGACCACGAGATTGAACGCCATCGTGCCAGGCAGGCGCATTGACCCGCGGCTATCTTCTTCCAAAGCCGTCCTCAGCGAACTTCCTCCACCTGCTTGTCGAGGACTTTTCCGGTGAACCGGTCGATAGCCAGATGAACCCAGTAACGCTTCTCTCCATCGACCGCGAATTTGGCAAGATCCGTCCCCCCAGCCGGAATCTTCCCGCTCTGCGCGATGACATCGATCATCAGATTCCAAACCCGAGTCTGGCCAGTATTGGAAAGAGCGCGGACAGCCGCTTCGGTGTATCGCTGAATTGGCCAGGTCGTAGGCTTGGGAGATATGGTTTCAATGTCTCTTCCGAAGCCTTGGTATGCGTTATAATTAGTCGCGCCTCCAATATAGTAGCCCACGAGGTCCGCAACGTTGGTGAACGGTCCTTGGCCCGCTGATGTGCTGTTGGTGCGTCTTACAAGACTATTAGCGACAGCCTCCGCAGTAGTATCTGCAACCACGTTATTGGCGCCTCCGAAGCTGGCGTTGGCGGAAAGCTCGTTTTGGTAGGCACCTTCGATAATGGCTTTTACCACGGGAACCTGGCTGGTGTTCAAATCGAATTTGCCAGCCACCATTCCACTCGGATCAGACATTTCGTTCACGCAGAAAACATCTAATAAGGCTGAATCTCCGCTTTCAGGAAATACGAAGTTGAGATTTTTCCAAGGCGTTCCTGAAAAAACGGCTCCCAGCTCCGCAACCGAGCGGAAAGGTCGATTCAAAATGATCGGTCGGCTCTCGGAAGGTGTCGCGCCTGAGGGCTTTGCCAAGGGGAGGCCTGTAGTGCCCGACGAATATCCCCCCGACGCGCGCCGAATAATCTTATCAGCATCGGCGTAGCGAGCCGGAGAATTCGATTTATTTTCTGAGAAATACCCGATTTGAGTGACACCATTGGTAGGCGGCGGCGACGCCGTCCATCCATCCGCAGTCTTAAAGATAACTGGTCTTGGTCCATCAGATACATTCCATTCATGATACTGCCGGCCTTGAATGACTGTTCCAGCAGTGGAATCCCAACGATAAGTCGGCAAAACTGTCCCGGCAGGAGTCCCCCACCCCCCATATCCCGGCGCTATTCCTGTGTTCGAATGCCCCTGATCATACGTCAAGACATCCATGAAGTTCCACCGGCTGGACCGTGGATCAACCGTCATAAAATAGACTGAGGCGACAACCTCAGGTGAGCCGGGAGTATATACACTATCACCTAAAGCTACACCGTCTCGACCTGACAACCAGGTTGGCCAGCCCAAAGGGATGTCTTGGTTGTTGACCACCCGTTTGACATCGTAGCGCACTTCCCGAGAATTATCGGAGGCTTTAAGAGTAAAGACCCAAGCCGGGTAGGCATGATCACCATTACCATTATTCCCGGTTGAAAAATTCGTATTATACTGCATTCTATTCGCAGCTTGGAGGCCAGCATTCTTGTCCACCCATTTAGCGGGACCCGCACCCAGATAAAAACCAATGAAATCTCTGCCTTTAAATAGGCTAGATTGGGCACTGGCATGAATGCCGTTTGAAGTAACAGCACCGGGCACGCTCGGAAGATGCACCCCATAAGCCTTAACGGGGTCATCCAAGTTGGACTTGTCCGGTAACCCCTTTCGATTCAATAACGTAGGCTCACGAAAGAGTGCGTAACCATCACTGTTCTCCGGGACCGTGAAGGACAATTTATTCTTTACCTCTCCCATAGTAAAAGTCTCTTTTTTGTCTATGTCAAATCCCCAAGCTGTTTTCCAACCTGAAAGGCTAGTCATTTTTCCATTCATACTATAAACGCCGTTAGAGAGGGTTTCAGCTCCCCCCGGCCTCGATAGGGGATTATTCGAGGCAACTGTAGCATTTGCATCTCGCACGGTAAGCGTAAAATCCTGAGGACGAGGATCTCCCAAAGCATTACTACTTGCCGGATCGTAACCATGCGGGTTCCAAATCTCCGGCCACAGCATGCAAGCTATTAGGCCCGTTTCTTTGACAGTGTTGTTAGGACCATCTACAGGATTCACCAATCGGATCGCCGACCAGGAAACCCGATAAATGTAAGGCAGGTTTTCGACTCCGGTTACAACATAGGGATCTGCTGCCACCGGGACACCAGCGTTCACGCCGGTGTTCTTGTCATTTTGAACTGGATATCGATACGAAAGAGCATATTGATCCGTTTGACCATTATCTTTGGGTAAGTCGGACGCAGGCGATCCATTGGAAGTGAAAAACTTGGCGCTAGGAGGAACTTCGATTTGGGTCGGCCAGCCATCGGCGTCGGCCTGATCGATAATATTTGCGCCCAGTTGCAGGATTGCCAAATCCACGGAAGCATCGATCTTACTTTGTTCAAAATAAAAGGGCTTGTTGTCATAAGTGAAGTATTGATTTTTGTCTGCAGCTTTATACATGTTCGCACTCGAAAAACTGCCTAGAGTGGGATTCGATGCCGGCTTCGCCAAAGAGCCCACATTGATCGACGCCTTGAGGAGTTCGAAGAAATTTGGCTCTCTTCCGGTGATCTCGCTCAGCACACGGATACGCCCCGTCCCACTAAGTAGAGAAGCCTTATAGGTCCACCGCTTGGTCGCACTATCCCAAGTTAGACCAAAGGCATTTTCGATATTTGTCGAAGTTCCTTGATCAAGATATCCTTGGGTAACTCCCAACTCCGTCAGACGTTCGATGTCCTTGCCGCCTGTTCTATCCTTGCTGGGACCATCGTAAGTCAGCCATGCCAATCGTGATAAAGGAAAACGCTTTTTGAGGAAAGGCTCTCCCGATGTCGCCGTGGAACCATCGAGGCGGGTGAAGCCCCCTGCCGTTCTTGCTTTCACAAAAGACGAATTGATACTCCTGAAATTGGCGACCTGATCATTGCCGCCACTGCCTAAGGCGTAAGGAGCCGGCGGCGCGGGAGGCATCCCCCCGCCGGTCAAACTCCCCGGGAAGCTAAAGGTCGGCTGCTCCAGGGCGCGTGAGAAGGTCGTCAGATATTGAAGGCTCGCGAGAAGCTGCGTCGTCGGAACGCTCCCCTGCTGCCCCAGGGTTTTCATGAAATCGATGAGTTGCTGCCGGGAGACGAAGGCGCGATCGCTGACGCCGCCGGGGGCGGTGATATTGGCGGTCTGAAGAAACCCTCGCGGATCGGATCCCACGGCTTTAAAATAAGGGGACGCCTTGGTCGCCGTGCCACCGTCGCTCGTGAAGCTATAACTTCCCAGGCTGCCGCTGGCCTGGGCGGAAACATAATTTCGCCATCCCACGATGGAATTTGCCGTAGGGGCGTCGAAGAATGGCGCGCCGCCGGTGTTTCTGAGCTTAGTGAGATCCACGAAGCCCATGTTTGTCCGATAGGCGCCCATGGCATCCGGAGCGCCGCCGGTGACGGGGAAACCCGCCGCATTGATATCCAGAAGTCCGCCTTCGTTGTAGATCGCGTAGGCATAGCGGCCAATAATCTTCCCATCGGCTGCCTGGGGGTTCGGATTGTCGCCGTCCGTGGAGACATAGATCCAGTGCGGCACGGGAAAGGGCGCCTGCGGCGTGGCGTCGGTGTCGCTTTTCCCTTCCAAAAAGAGCGGCTGGTTCCATTTGGCCAGCGTAATAGGCCGGCTTTGCGGTTGCGAAGAATCGTCGGTCGCGAGGCTGGAGGCCCTCTGCGGAAGACCCGCTCCCGGATAAAACGGAGCGGCATCCGTGCTGATTTTGACCAGATTCTCCAATCCATTTGGAGTCGTGGGGTCCCCCGGACGGGTGACCCCCTGCAGACCCGGCACCATTTTGGTGGCGGGAGCAGACGCACCTGCCCGGGCCGGCAGGTAAAATTTCGAGCCATCAGTTGGCGGTGTCGAAAGTTGACCGGTGACGTCTGCGGAATTCGTGGGATCGGCGATCTCCGCCTTGAGATCCGCGATCGTCGTATCGATCGCTCCTTGCGCGATCAGGGAAGCCTGGGTTTGGGAACCACTGCTCTTCGAAACCTGTCTCTGGAGGATCGCGTTCGAAAAGAAGGCCAGGCAAACCCCTACCAGAAGAACGACAAACGCCAGAACCAGGACCAGGGCAAAGCCGCCGCGGCGGGGAGAACGGGGGGACTGCGGATTTCTCATAAATAACACGTCAATTTACGGCAGAATTCAGAAAGAACATGCGCTGATACACGCGAATCTGCGCAGCGGCGGACTTAGGAATACCTCCCGACTCAACTAGCTCGCGAATCTTACCCTCCCATTCCTCCGCAAGTGTCTTGTCACTTGAGTCAGCTGCATCGGGGAACTTTCCACCCAGCTCACCCACCTGGGCTTCACTGAGCAAGGCCCGGCTCTTTGCATCCATGACCACGATGGTCACAATGATTGCCTGAACGTCATTCAGGCCCAGTCCCTTGTGGTTATCGAAATCTCCTCCGCTGAAATTGCCAGCGTTAGTCTTATTGTAAGGCGCGGAATACACGGCATCTTTCCCTACCCCGGCGAGCAAAAAACTGAATTCCAGCCGGAGAACGTTTGGCCCGAGCACATGAAACGGAGAGCCCGCGGCGCGGGGTCCCGGGGTCAGATAGCTGTCGAAGCTGGAACTTTTCAAGGTGCTTCCAGGGATGGCATCCGGCGGAGTGGTGGGCACTCTGGGCGGGGTGAGTGCAGGAAACGTCAGAAAGACGATGCCGTCGGGGGCGGGCTCATTCCAACTGAGCCCTTGTCCCAGGCGCTCCAGCTTGAAATCCTCGCCAATCCGATATCCCACGAGGGCCACCGGATCGGTCAAAGCGGGATTCGCCGGCGAAAGGGCCGGCGCCATGGAAAAGAAAAACGCAGAGTCATTGCCGGCATTTTTCTTGAAGAGAAAGTCCACGTCCTTGCGATTGACCATGCCGGCGAAATCTGCAGCCATGCGATCGAAGATCATCCGGGCTTCGGCATCCGCGCTCAGACGCTGACGGCTCGAGCCCGTCGTGCGGGTGGCGCCATTCATGATCTGAGCGACAAGAACGACCAGCATGATCAGGACGGCCATTGCGGCCATCATTTCGAGAAGGGTGAAAGCCCGGAGAGAGTGACGACGAGGAATCATGGGGTGCGATCGATGGCAGTCACATACTCGAAGGAATTCCTCGGATTCGGCGCGCTGGCGGGCGACGAAATCGTAACATGCACGTGCGTAAGAGTGGCACCTCCCGCTGTGCCGGGAGTAATGTCGACCTTGACGGCGTAATCGGCATCCGCCGCTGCCGATTGCTTCGAACCGTCCTCCTTGAGGTAAAGCGTCGCCTCTCCGCCCGTCGCGGGATTCAGGTCGTAGAGCGGAGATGTTCCGCCGGCGGTTGGCGACACCGCCCGCAAATCGGCCATGATGCCCGAGG
>DATCRI010000004.1 GCA_036569045.1 Chthoniobacterales bacterium
GTGGCGTTGCCCTCGCGGCCGGCATCCTGCTGGCTTTCCTGCTCGCGCCGCGGCTCACCGCGCCGCTGGACCGCATCGCCGCGGGGATTCGGCAGATCGGCGAAGGCCGGCTCGATACGCGGGTCGAAGTGCAGCGAGGCGATGAATTCGGGATGCTCGGCCGCGCCGTGAACGAGATGGCCGTGGCATTACGGGAACGCGACGCGCTCAAGGGCGCCGTCGTCCGCTACATGTCGCAGGAACTCGCGGACCAGATTCTCGCCGACCAATCCGCGCCCACGCTCCGCGGCGCCCGCCGGCAGGTGACCGTGCTCATCGTAGACATCCGCAACTTCACCGCGATGTCCGCCGCGCTCGCGCCCGAGGACGTGGTCGCCTTCCTCAACCGATTTTTCTCCTGCATGATCGATGCCATTTTCAGCCAGCGAGGCACCCTCGACAAATTCCTCGGCGACGGCTGCCTCGCGATCTTTGGGGCGCCGATCGACGATCCCGAGCACCAGCGCATGGCCGTGCTCGCCGCGCAGGGCATGCTCCGGTCCGTCCACGAACTCGGCGTGGAAATGCGAGAGCAACACGGCATCGAATTGCGGATCGGGATCGCCCTGCACACCGGCGAGGCGATCGTGGGAAACATCGGCTCCGAGCTGCGCATGGAATACACCGCCGTCGGCGACACGGTGAACGTCGCCTCCCGTCTCGAAGTGATGAACAAGGAATACTGCACGGAGTTTCTGGCCAGCGAGGCCGTCGTGCGCGGAGCGGGAGAGGAATTCCGTTTCCGCGAAGTTGCCGAGGTCACGCCGCGCGGCGCCGGTCGATCGCTCAAGATTTACACCTTCGCCGACTGAGCATGCACGAGATGTGGTTGGAGTGGACGACCCGCGGTCTCGACTGGGTCGGGCAGAGCGGCTGGGTCGGCTGGGTCGGGTTCATCGTGATCTATACGATCACGTGCGTGTTGTTTCTGCCGGGCTCGGTGCTGACCGTTGGCGCCGGCGCGATCTATGGGTTCTGGGGCGGCACGCTGCTTGTCTCCATCAGCAATCTGGTCGGCGCCGTTGTGAACTTCCTCACGAGCCGCTACCTGCTCCAAGGCTGGCTCCAGCGAAAATTTGCGCACAACAGGAAGTTCCATGCGCTCGACGACGCGATCGCGAGCGAAGGCTGGCGCATCATTCTGCTCAGCCGGATTTCGCCCGTCGTTCCGCACAGCATCGTGAGTTACGCCTGCGGCCTCACGAAACTTTCCCTCGCCAAATTCTCCCTCGCGTCCTGGCTCGGGTTCATCCCGATCAGCGCCGCGTATTCGTATGTCGGCGCGTTCCTCGGCAAGTTTGCGCGCGCGAGCATCGGTCAGCCGCATGGCGAGGGCTCGTGGGTGACGTGGACGTTTTACGCGGTCGGCCTGATCGTTACTCTCGTGGTGACGGTTTGGTCGATGCGCGTCGCGGCCCGCGCGCTTCGGACAAAGGTGACGCCCTGAGGATTCGCCGCTGGACGGTTCCCGACCATCCGGCGTAATTTGCAAGCCATGGTGGAACAAGCGGCGGGGGTTCCAACGGCTGTCGGTCGGCGGCGAGGTCTCTCCGGTCAACAGATCCAGCAGTGGCTGTTCGGCGGGTGGACTGTCGTCGTCTTCGCGTTCCTCTACATCCCGATCCTCCTGCTCATCATCTTCTCGTTCAACGAGTCGAAGCTCGGCATCCGGTGGACCGGGTTCACAACGAAGTGGTATGCCTCGCTGTTTGAAAATCACGTGCTGATGGGTGCGTTTCAAAACAGCCTCATCGTCGCAAGTTTCACCACGGTCTTCGCCACCCTGCTCGGAACGATCGGTGCATGGCTGATGTTCCGCTATCGGTTCCCGTTCCGACGGGCGCTCGGCCTTCTCATCTTCATACCGATGGTGATGCCCGAAGTGCTGATGGGCGTCAGCCTCATGTCGCTGTTCGTGCAGATGAAATTCGCACTCGGGTTTGCGGCGATGATCATTGCCCACACCACGTTCTGTTTTCCATTCGTGCTGGTCGGCGTGCAGGCACGCCTCGAGGGCATCGACCCCTCGCTCGAAGAGGCGGCCATGGACCTCGGCGCTACGCCGGTCCAGGCGTTCTGGAAAGTCATCGTGCCTTATCTGATGCCTGCGATCGTCGCCGGCGCGTTGATGTCCTTCACGCTCTCGTTCGACGAATACATCGTCAGCGTTTTCCTCACGAACGCTGGCTCGCAAACCCTGCCGCTCAAGGTCTACGGCATGGCCAAGAAAGGTCTTAGCCCCGAGTTGAATGCCCTCAGCACGCTCTTCGTCGTCGGCACGTTCCTTCTCGTTCTCGCCAGTCAGTTCACTCAACGGAATAAAACCACATGAAAACCAAACGCCACCTCGTCAGTCTCGGCGCTCTCGCCGCCGCGGTCCTCGCCCTCAGCGGCTGCGGTAAGCCCGCCGCGCCGGAAACCCCGAAATCCGTGGAGCCTGCCAAACCGACTGCAGCCGCCAGCCCCGCCGCCGCCACTCCCGCGACCGCGGACGAACCCAATGAGAAATTCGATACCGGTGAGCCCAAGGAGCTGAACCTCTTCTGCTGGTCCGAATACGTGCCGCAGTCCGTCATCGATCGGTTCACGAAACAAACCGGCATCAAGGTGAACGTCGAGAACTACGCTTCGAACGAAGAGATGCTCGCGAAGCTGCTCTCCGGTGGAGGCAAATACGATCTCGTCCAGCCCAGCGAGTATGTCATCGAGGCGCTCATCAAGGATGGCCAGCTCCTCGAACTCGACCACTCGCTCATTCCGAATCTCAAGAATCTCGCTCCCGAGTTCGCGAACATGTCCTTCGATCCGGGCAACAAATACTCCGTCCCCTGGATGGCCGGCACCGTGGGCATCGTCGTGAACACCGAGCTCGTTCCCGACGAGTTCAAGACCTACGCCGACGTCTTCCAGGACAAATACAAGGGCAACATCGTCGTGCTCGACGACGCCCGCGAGATCGTGAGCTGGGGCCTCACCTCGATCGGCATCCCCGTCAACGACGTCACCGACGAGAACCTCGCCAAGGTGAAGCCCGTGCTCGCGAAGTGGCTCCCGCTCGTGAAGGTCTACGATTCCGACAGCCCGAAGACCGCGCTGCTCAACGGCGACGTGGCCATCGGCGTCGTGTGGAGCGGCGAGGGCGCCATCCTCGTGAAAGAGGACAAGAAGTTCAAATGGGTGCTCCCGCCCGGCGCGCATCTTTTCGTCGACAGCCTTGCGGTGCCAAAGGCCGCGCCGCACCCCAGGAACGCCCAGCTGTTCATGAACTTCGTCCTCCGCCCGAAGATCTCGACGCTCATCTCCGAGGACTTCCCCTATCTCAATCCCAACGTCGAGGCCCGCAAGCTTCTCACGCCTGAGCAGCTCGCGAATCCCGCCAGCTTCCCGACCGGCGACGTGAGCAAGATGGAAGTCTTCCACGACATCGGCACCCAGGCCTCGAAGGTCGACGACCTCATCACCACGCTCAAAGTCCAGTAAGCCCATTCGAGGGCGGAGCGGTGAAGGCCGCTCCGCCCTCTTTCCGAAAACCAGCCCGTGCCCGCCGTCGTTCCTGCCGCCAATCCCGTTTCGACCTCCGCCGCCTTCGAGCGTCGGCCCGGTCTCGGCGCCTGGTTATTCATGACGCCACTGCTGGTCTGGCTGATTCTCTTCGTCGTTGCCCCCAGCATCCTGCTGATCGTCTACAGCTTTGCGGAGCGTGACGTTCTCGGCCGCGTCGTCTTCAACTTCACGTGGGAAAATTACATCCGCGCCTTCGACTGGAAGTGGCTGAAGATTCTTCTCGATTCGATCTGGTATGCGTTCCTCACCACGATCATCTGCATGGTCGTCGGTTTCCCCGTCGCCTGGTTCATCGGTCGCTCGCCGGCCCGCTACCGCAATCTCCTCATGACGCTCGTCATGATTCCCTTTTGGACGAGTTTCCTCATCCGCACCTATGCGTGGATCACGATTCTCAGCCGCGACGGTTTCCTCAACGCCGCGCTGCTCGCCGGCGGCCTCATCAATCAGCCGCTCGTGATGATGTATACGCCGTTCGCCGTCGTGCTCGGCCTCGTTTACAACTACCTCCCGTTCATGATTCTCCCGATCTACACGAGCGTGGAGAAACTCGATAACGCCCTCGTCGAGGCTGCCTACGACCTTGGCGCCGGCCCGGTGCGCGCCTTCTCGAAGGTCATCATTCCCCTCACCCAGCCCGGCATCGCCGCCGGAGCGCTCCTCGTTTTCGTGCCTGCCATCGCAATGTTCGCCATCACCACGCTCATGGGCGGCGGCGCGAATCCCACTATCGGCGAGGTCATCCAGAAGCAATTCACCTCGGCTCGCAATCAGCCCTTCGGAGCCGCCCTCGGCACCCTCCTTCTCCTCCTCTTCTTCGTCTCGCTCTGGTTCACCCGATCGCGTCGAAAATAGGCCAGACGAGCCCCCTTTTCGTTGCCGCGAGGCATTCTCCCGCCCCTCGGGTCCCGTCGGCTTGCAATTCGTCGGGGGTTCGGCTTTCTGGAGGGCGTCATGCTTCGGAGAACCAAAATCATTGCCACTCTCGGTCCGGCGTCGGAGTCGCCGGAGAATCTTCGCGCGCTCATCCTGGCCGGGGTAAACGTTTTTCGTCTGAACATGAGCCACGCCACGCACGAGTGGGTGCGGGCGATCGTTCCCACGATTCGCAAGGTGGCGGCAGAGCTCGGCACGCCGACCGGCGTCCTCATGGACACGCAGGGGCCGGCCATCCGCACCGGCGACCTTCCCACCAAGCTCGATCTCAAGACCGGCGACATCATGGAGTTCACGGTCCATGGCGCCCGCAGCGAGGAATATTACTCCGTCGACGTGAACTACGACGGCCTCATCAATGACATTCACGTTGGCGATACCGTCCTTGTCGACAACGGCGTCATGCACATGAAGGTGCTCGCCAAGCACGACAACAAGATCCGCTGCGAGGTTCTTACGCCCGGTCTTCTCGGCTCCCGCCGTCACATCAATCTTCCCGGCGTGAAGGTCAATCTCCCGCCGCTCACGGCGAAGGACCACGCCGACATCGCGGTCGGCGTCGACGTGAAATGCGATTTCTTCGCGCTGAGCTTCTGCCGCGAGGCGTCCGACATCCTCGAGCTCAAGCGCGAGCTCCGGAAACTCGGTAGCGAGGCGAAGGTCGTCGCCAAGATCGAGGACCAGCATGCCGTGAAAGTCATCGACGGCATTATCGAGGCCTCCGACATCATAATGGTCGCTCGCGGCGACCTCGGCGTGGAATGTCCAATGGAAGAGCTTCCCCTCATCCAGCGCAAGATCGTCAAGGAATGTCTCCGCCTCGGCCGCCCCGTCATCGTGGCAACGCACATGCTCGAGTCGATGATCGAGAATCCGCTGCCAACCCGTGCGGAGATCACCGACGTCTCCAATGCCGTCTTCGAACAGGCTGATGCCATCATGCTCAGCGGCGAGACCACGGTTGGCAAATACCCGATCGACTGCGTGAAAGTCTTCGACCGCGTCGCCAGGCGCATCGAACTCAGCGGCGGCGCCGGTTTCGCGAATGACGCGATCATCACCGATCCGCGTCAGAAGGTCGTGAAATCCGCCATCGTCCTCGCGAACTCCTTTGAGAACAGCAAGATCGTCGTCTTCACTCGTCGCGGCATCATGGCCGACTACGTCAGCCACCTGCGCCCCGACCATTCGCCGATCTTCGCGTTCGCCCCCGACGAGGATGTCGTCCGCCGCCTCGCGTTGAACTGGGCGACGCACGCGATCCGCATGCCATTCAACGTGCGTCCCGAGCATACGGTCGCCGACGCGGAGAATCTTTTGAAGAAGCTGGGCTACGCCGTTCCCGGCGATCGTCTCATCGTCATCAGCGACATTCTGCACGGCGAGGAGCGCTTCGACGCGATTCACCTTCGCACAGTCGAGTAGGGCTCGATCTTTGCGCGGCTCGACGCGTAAAAATTCCCGACAGTTTCAAGACCGAAGGCTCGGCGAAACACGATCCTTTGGCATGAAGACACCTCTTCTCGGCGTTGCGCTCTGCGCCTCTACCGTCCTCTCCGGCTGCGTGCTACCCCCGCCTCCGCCGCTGGTGAGCGTCCAGCCGGCGCGCGTCTACGAGCGACCGGTCTATGCTCCCGGCTACACCGTCACACGACTTTCGCCCGGTTATCGAACCGTGCGCTACGGGCGCAGCACCTACTATGTCGATCGCGACGTTTATTACCGCCGCCACCGCGGGGGCTATGTCGTCGTGGAGCGACCATACTAAGACCCGCTCTTCGCGCGAATTTCACGCGGGGTTCATCCTAACTTCACGCGGCCCATTCACGATGGGCCGCGATGAAAGCTTCCGGAAATTCGCGCGCATCAGAGGTTTTGTCGTCAGTTTGCCTTCCTGATACATCGTCGTCTAGGATGGCGAACGTGTCATTCCCGGCCCGCCCGCGCATCCTGCTTGTCGAGGACGAGCCATCGATCCGCGACGCCATCCAATACGCGCTCGAGACGGACGGCGGCGAGGTGACCTGCGCGGGCACTGGACGGGATGCCTTGGCGCGTCTCCTTGCCGGCGCGTTCGATCTCGTGGTTCTCGATGTGGGGCTGCCGGACCTCAACGGTTTCGATGTCTGCCGCCGGCTGCGCGAGACCCATTCGGTGCCGGTGCTGTTTCTCACCGCGCGCTCCGACGAGATCGACCGGGTCGTCGGGCTGGAGATCGGCGGCGACGATTATGTGACGAAGCCGTTCAGCCCGCGCGAACTTTGCGCGCGCGTGCGGGCGATCCTTCGCCGAACCCGCGCGGAATCGGAGCCGGCAATGCCTTCCGCATTTTCGATCGATACCGAGCGGCTGCTCATCCGCTACCACGCCACCGCGCTCGAACTTTCGCGCTACGAATACCGGCTGCTCGCCGCGTTGCTCGGCCGCCCGGGACGCGTCTTCACAAGGGCGCAGCTGATGGATGCCGCCTGGGAGGAACCCGAGGCCTCGATGGAGCGCACCGTCGATACGCACATCAAATCCGTCCGGGCGAAGCTGCGCGCCGTGCGCCCGGCGGAGGATCCGATTCGCACGCACCGCGGTTTCGGCTACTCGCTCGAACTCCCCGCCTCGTGAGTCTTACCGCGCGCATCCTCCTCGGGTTTCTCGTCCTCGCGCTGGCCGGCTTCTACTTTCTCGTCCAGCCCGTGCTCGATCGCGTCGAGCGCCAGTATCTGGAAGCCGCCGAGGAGCCCATGGTCGACACGGCGGAGATTCTCGCCGGCATTGTTTCGCAGGAGTTCGCGACCAGCGGCCATCTTCCCCCGACGCTGGGCCCCGGCCTTCGAGCCGCCACCACTCGCGAGCTCACGGCCAAGATCTTCAACCTCCGCAAGAAGCACGTCACGATGGACGTTTACGTCACAGACGCCCGCGGCATCGTGATCTTCGATTCCGCGCACCCCGAGCGCGTGGGCCGGGATTTTTCGGGCTTCCGCGACGTGAAACGCACCCTCGAGGGAAAATACGGCGCCCGCTCCACCCGGGACGACGAGGCCGACGACATGTCCTCCGTCATGTATGTTGGCGCCCCCATTCTCGTGCATGGTGTGATCCTGGGGACGCTGACCGTTTACAAGCCGCAGCAGGCGATGCGCACGTTCATCGCCGCCGCTCGCCGCCGTCTTCTCATCGTCGCTCTCGGCGCGATCGCGGCATTTCTCCTCGTCGGCCTCCTCTTGTCGCGCTGGGTGGTCGAGCCCATCGTCCGCCTCACCCGGCACGCCGAGGCCATCAGTCGCGGGGAACGGCCGCCGCCGCCGCGCCTGCCCGGTCGCCAGTTTCGGGTGCTGGGCGACTCGCTCGAGCGCATGCGCGACGCTCTCGAGGACCGCAATTACGTCGCGTCTTACGTGCAGACGCTCAGCCACGAAATGAAGGCCCCTGTGGCCGCGATCCGCGGCGCGGCCGAGCTCCTCCAGGAGGAATTGCCGCCCGACCGGCGCGAGCAATTTCTGACGAACATCGGCACGGAATCCATTCGCCTTCAGAACCTCATCGAGCAGCTACTGGCCCTCTCCTCGCTCGAGAGTCGCAAGCGCCTCGAGAATCCGCAGCCCGTCGATCTTGTGGGCCTTTGCCGCCGCATTGCCGAGGAAATGCGGGCCCGCGGCTCGGCTCTGGAAGTGGTTGCGCCGGCCGAAGCCGAGGTGCGCGGTGATGAGTTCCTGCTCGAGACCGCCCTTCGCAATCTCGTGCAGAATGCCGTCGACTTCTCGCCGCCCGGCGCGCCAGTGGAGGTCCGCATCGAGCGCCGCGACGACCGGGTCCTCGTTCGGGTGCTCGACTCCGGTTCCGGCCTGCCCGACTACGCCATCGATCGTGTTTTCGAGCGATTTTACTCGCTCCCGCGTCCGTCGACCGGCCGCAAAAGCTCCGGGCTCGGGTTGTGCTTTGTGCGGGAGACGGCATCGCTGCACCACGGCCGCGTCACTCTCGCGAATCGGGAAAATTCCGTCGGGGCCGAGGCCACGCTGGACCTGCCTTGCATCTAGTCAGCGAGCTGGCGGCGATATTCATCGCTTGCCTCGCGGCGCGGCGATAGCATGCCGCGATGCAGAAGAAACCATTCGCGGAGCTTGGGCTCTCGCCGGAAGTCCTGAAGGCCGTCGAAAAGATGGGCTTTGAGGAGGCTTCCCCCATTCAATCCGCAGCCATTCCCACCCTCCTCACGGGTGTCGATGTCATCGGCCAATCCCAGACCGGCTCCGGAAAGACCGCCGCGTTTTCCATTCCTGCGATCGAGCGCGTCGACCCATCCATCCGCGCGGCGCAGGTTCTCATCCTTTGCCCGACGCGCGAGCTGGCCGTCCAGGTCGCCGAGGAAGTCGCCAAGCTCGCGGCTTTCAAACGGGGATTGCGCGAGCTGCCCATCTACGGCGGGGCGTCCTACGACCGGCAGATTCGCGGCCTCAAGGATGGCGCGCAGATCGTCATCGGCACGCCTGGCCGGGTGATCGATCACCTCGATCGCGGCACGCTGCGACTCGAGGATCTCAAGATGGTCATCCTCGACGAGGCGGATCGCATGCTCGACATGGGCTTCCGCGATGACATCGAGAACATCCTCCAGCAGGCCCCGGAGGACCGCCAGACCGTGCTTTTCTCGGCGACAATGCCTCGCGGAATTCAGGAGCTGATCCGCAAATACACGACGAACCCGCAGAACGTGCGCATCGAGCCGCAGACCGTCTCCATGCCCGCGATCGACCAGGTCTACTACGAGGTCGACCGCCGCTCGAAGCTCGAGGCGCTCTCGCGCATCATCGACGTGCAGAACATCAAGTGCTCCATCATCTTCTGCGCGACGAAGATGATGTGCGACCAGCTCACGGAGCATCTCATCGCCCGCGGCTACATCGCGGACAAGCTCCACGGCGACGTCACGCAGGCCATGCGCGAGCGCGTGATGAAGCGCTTCCGCGATCGCAAGATCGAGTTTCTCGTCGCCACGGATGTCGCTGCACGCGGGCTCGACGTCGACGACATCGAGGTCGTCTTCAACTACGATCTGCCGCACGACGGGGAGGACTACGTCCACCGCATCGGTCGCACCGGCCGGGCAGGCCGCAGCGGACGCGCGATCACGTTCGTCGCCGGTCGCGAGATTCGGAAGCTCGAGAGCATGATCCATCTCACGAAGGGCCGCATCCGCCGTGAAAAGGTCCCGTCGATCGAGGAGGTGGAGGAGAAGCGCGCGAACCAGACGTTCGAGTTGCTGCGTGAGACCCTCGAAGCCGGCGAATACGCCAAGCGCGACTCGCTCATCGATCGTCTGCTGGATCAGGGGCACTCCGCCACCGACATCGCGAGTGCGCTGCTGCACCTGCTCGGCACCGATACCGCCCGCCCTGCGGTCGAACCGGAACCCATCCGGGAATCCGCCCCGCACCGGGATTTCGGCGATCGGCCTTCGCGTTACGACCGCGAAGATCGCGGCGGCACCTCCCGACGCGAACGTCCGGCCCGCGCGATTTCGGATGTCTCGGACGAGCCGGGAATGACGCGCCTGGTGTTCACGGCAGGTCGTTTCAGCGAAGTGCGTCCGGCGGACGTCGTCGGCACCGTGCTCGGGCTGAGCGGCATTCCGCGCGAAGGCATCGGCGCGATCCACATCGAGGCGAAGCACACGCTCGTCGACATCGCTGACGACCACGTGCACGCCGTCATCAACGCGCTCGCGGGCATCAAGTTCAAGGGGCGCAAGCTCGCGGTTTTCATTCCCGATCCGAAATAACGCGGCCAGCGGGTTGCGGGAAGTTGCGGACCGGGGTATTTCCGTGCCGTGATCCGTTTTCGCTTCGCTCCGCTCGCGCTGTGCCTGCTCCTCGTTGCCTGCAAGGACACGCGGCGCGATCTCGCGCAATCGCACGTGCGGGCGCATCCGCCGGAGGGCTTCGAGATCGTGGCCGCGCCCGCGGATATCCCGATCAAGGATTCCGCGGCGGGCGAAGCCGGGGCGTTGACGAACGTCCGCTACCGGCTGCTGCGATCGACGATCGAGAAGGAGGACGGCTTCGCCCTTCCCCGCGGGCGTGAACTTGCGGGCAAGCTTACGGCACTCCGTGGGTGGGCGCTCGGCGCGTTGCCGGCGGAAGATCCCCTCCGGAAATCGATGCTCGAGACCGTCGCGCAGGCCAGGGCTCCCTTCCCGGTGAAACGCATTGTCACGCCCGCGGGCACCGAATTGGACGCGCTCGTGGATCTCAAACTCCGCAAGGCTGGTAATGACTGGAAAGTCGTCGAGTTCGCGGCGGATGCCTCGGTTCCCGGCGCACCCGACACCGACGCGACCATTCCCTTCGAGGACGCGCCGGAGGTTGCCGCCCGGCTGGATCAGATCGCGGGCGCGGTCCGGGAACTGGAAACGACCCGACAGACGTATCTCGCCGAGCGAGCGCGACGCGGGGAAGAGTCGCTCGCCCGGCTTCGGGAACGGCTTCAGGCCGGCCGCACTTTCGAGGGCATTCTGCCGGATGGGTCGCAAGTCCGATTTGTCATTTCGCGTGGGCTCGACGGCGAGGACGGCGCGATCGTCGTGGTCACCGTGCGCACCCCCGGCGGTGAATCGACCGCGCGCTTCTCGGGCGGCCCCGTTCAGCAACCGTCCGGCGAAATGGCCTGGCGAGCGGCGCAGGTCACCACGCTCTCCGTCTCACAGGACGGCGCCGCCTCCGTGACGAATGCTGCCGCGCGTCCCGTGCTCACCCTCGTTTTCCGCCGAGACCTTCTCGACGCGCGTTGGGAAATGGGCGATCGCCTTCCCGTGACGACGACGCTTCATGGGACGGAACCCGTCGACCTGATTCCCGATCCGGTTGCCGTGCCGGCATCCCGGTAGTTCGGGGCCTGTTTTTGCACTGACAAATGGCTTGTCATTCGGAGGCAAGGCTCCGATAGTTCCAGACCCGCCACCGAAACCCGTGGCGAAAGAAAGAAGGTGAAATAAAACCATGCCCGAAGTTCTCGTTCGAAAAGGTGAACCCATCGACCGCGCCCTCAAGCGCCTGAAAGGCAAGATGGACTCCGAGGGAATCATGGACGAAGTGCGCCGCCTGCGCGCCTTCGAAACTCCCACGCAGAAATATCGTCGCAAAGCCAAGGCCAACGCCAAGCGCGCGAAGATGAAGCAACGCTTCAATCTGCACTAAGGCACTTCCGCCTTCAAAAGAGGGATTTTCCCCTTGGCTAGGATTTTAGTTGCCGGCTGCGGTTTCCTCGGGGAAGCCGCAGCCGATTTTTTTGCCGCGAAAGGCTGGTCCGTCATCGGCCTGACCGGCAGTGAGGAGTCTGCCGCGCGTCTCGCCGGAAAGCCCTATTCGGTTTTCGCGGCGGATCTCACGAGCGCTGCCTCGGTCGCCGCGCTGCGTGATCGCATCGGCCCTTGCGCGGCCGTCCTCCACTGCGCGAGTTCCGGTCGAGGCGGCGCGGACGCTTATCGCGCGATCTATGTCGACGGCTGCACGAATCTCGCAGCGAGGTTTCCCGAGGCCCGGCTGATTTTTACGAGCAGCACCTCGGTTTATGCACAGACCGATGGAGATTGGGTGGATGAAGACAGTCCCGCCGAGCCGTTTCGCGAAACGGGCCGTCTGCTTCTCGAGGCGGAGGCCGTCACGCGCCACGCCAGCGGCGCCATCCTGCGGTTGGCGGGAATATACGGTCCGGGGCGCTCGGTGCTGAGACGCAAGTTTCTCGATGGAACGGCCGTCCTGGAAAACGGGGGCACGCGATGGATCAATCAGATCCATCGTGACGACGCGGTGGCGGCGGTGGACGCGATCATGTCCGCCAAAGATCCGATCGGCCTCTGCAACGTCGTCGATGGTCGCCCCGCGACTCAGCGCGAGGTTTACGGCTGGCTCGCCGAGCATTTTGACCGTCCGCTTCCGCCGGAAGGCCCCGCCGATCTCCATCGCAAACGGGGCTGGACCAGCAAACGCGTGAGTAACGCCAGACTCCGCGCGCTGGGCTGGACTCCGGCATTTCCAAGCTATCGCGAGGCTCTGCCGACGCTTCCGTAAGGCCTAGGGCGTCGGAGTCGGACTCGACGAAGGCACCGTAATCGAATTTGCGGGAGTCGCGGCCGGAACCGGTGAAGACGATGGCGATGGCGTCGCTGGTCCTACTGGCGTCGGAGCCGGCGGGGGCGTTGCGGGAGTTTCTTCTCCCATCGCGATCAATTCGGAGACCGTGACGAACTTATAGCCTTTCGCGAGCAGGGCATCGAGCGTGGCCGGCATTGCGGCGACGGAGGTCGGGTGAATGTCGTGCACGAGGATGATCGAGCCCGGCTTCGTCTGGCTGAGAATCGTATTCTGCACGCGTGCGGAATTGCGATATTTCCAGTCGAGAGGGTCGACGTCCCAGATGATCACCTTCAATCCCCACTGCTCGTTGAAACGGCGGTCGAGCTTGGCGTTCGTCGCGCCGTAGGGCGGCCGCATGACGACGGGATCGTGCCCGATGGCGGCCTTGATTGCGGCGTTGGTCTTCTCGATTTGCGCGGTCAGCGCGGCATCGCCGAGGCGATTCAACTGCAAATGGCTCCAGCTGTGATTGCCGATTTCGTGACCCTCGGCGACAGCGCGCTTGAGGATGTCGGGGTATTCTGCGGCGTTCTGTCCGACGACGAAGAAGGTGGCCTTGACGCCGCGGGCCTTGAGGATGTCGAGAAGCTGTGGCGTGAGTTTTGCCGACGGGCCGTCGTCGAAGGTGATCGCGATCGTGCGGCCGACTCCCGGCACGTTGTTGTAGGAGAACGGTGCGGATTTTCTCGGGATTGGGCTTGCGGTCGCGGTGGGAGATGGACTTGCGGGGGAAGAGCCGCTCGGCGTGGAGCCGGGCGTCAGGGAGAGGGAGACGGGCTGATCCAAAGAAGGTGAGCCTGCGGTTTGGGTGTGGCTGGATTGGCACGCAGCCAGGGACAGAAGGGTTGCCGCGATCGCGGCCCAGTTGGATCGAACTTTCATTCTACGCAAATCGATCAAGCAGCACGCGCAGCTTGTCGAGCGTTTCCTGAGGCCAATATTCACGCGGGGTCACGATGGCGTCCTGCAGGGCCGAGTGTTCGGGCCAGTTCGGCTCCATGGGAATGCGCGGAATCACCTTTGCGAGCACCTCCTTGGCGGTCGCGGCATTCGCGGTGAGATGGGAAACGACCGACTCCGCCGTGACGGGGTCCTCGCTCGTTTTCCAGCAGTCGTAGTCGGTGACCATTGCCAGCGTCGCGAGCGCCATTTCGGCTTCGCGGGCCAGTTTGGCCTCCGGCAGATTCGTCATCCCGATCACGTCGTAACCCTCGCGGCGATACGATTCGGATTCCGCCCGGGTCGAGAAGGCGGGGCCGTCGATGCAGACGTAGGTGCCGCCCGAGTGGTAGTCCTTCCGCAAAACGGAACATGTCTGCGCAAGCAAGGTGCGCAGGTGCGAGCTGATCGGGTCCGCAAAACTGACGTGCGCGACAATGCCGTTGCCAAAAAACGTGTTGGAGGACCGATTGCTCGTGCGGTCGTAGAATTGCGCCGGCAGAACGATTTCCCGGGGCGCGTAGTCCTCCTTGAGGCTCCCAACGGCGGTCACGCAGAGAATCCAGCGCACTCCCAGCATGCGCAGTGCATAGATGTTCGCCCGGTGGTTGATTTCGTGAGGTGCGAGTCGGTGGCCCTTGCCGTGCCGGGGCAGGAAGAAGACGGAGCGACCGTGGAGGGTGCCTCCCACGATCGGATCGGAGGGCGCGCCGAAGGGCGTTTCTACCTCATAGTTGCGGGCATTCTCAAAGCCTTCGATTTCGTAAAGGCCGCTGCCGCCGATCACGCCGATGGCGTTGCCGGTGGAATCTGGGAGGGAGTTTTCCATGGTCAAATTCTGGGGATTGGAAAGTCAGGAAAGCGATTTCATTAAAGCCGCCCCATGTCGGTTTTTTCAAGCATGCCGAGAAATTCTTTGAGCGCGGTTTCCGGTTCCTTCGCTCGCTGGACCAATGCGCCGAGCGGGCGCCACATCTCGGGCTCGTCGATCTCGACCGCGACGAGGGTTTCCCCGCGCACTTCGTCCCGGACGCAGATTTCCGGCACTATGGAAACGGCCTCCTCGATAGCCACCGCCCGCTTCACCGTCTCGATATTGTCGAATTCGAGGATCGGCCTGATCCGCACCCCGCGCTCGCGCAGCCGCTTGTCGATCTCCTTGCGCGTCGGCAGGTCGGGCTCGAAGGCGACAAACTTCTCGCCCACGAGATCCGCCAGTCGCGCCCGCTTCTTCCGGGCCAGCCGATGCCCCGGCGCGCAGATGAGCACGAGCTTGTCGCGCCAGAACGTCATCACGCGCAGGCCCGGACGCCGGACGGGATAGGCGACCAGGCCAAGGTCGCTCGAGCCATCGCGCACGGAGTCATACACCTCGCTGTAGCGGCAGTAGTCCACCTTCACTTCCACGCCGGGATGCAGTTTTCGAAATGCGCGCAGGTAGGGAGGCAGCTCGTGAAGGCCGATGCTGTGGACGGTGGCCAGGCGCACCTCGCCTTCCACGACCCGCCGGATCGATTCGAGGCGATTGCCGAGGTTTTCGTAGGCGTCGAGGATGTCTCGGCTCGCTGCGAGAAAGGCGCGGCCTTCGTCCGTGAGTTCCAGCGAGCGTTTGCCGCGATCGATCAGGGTGACGTTGAACTTCCGTTCGATGGCGCGCACCTGCTGGCTCACCGCGCTCTGGGTGATGCCGTTCACTTCCGCCGCCCGGGAGAAACTGCTAGTTTCCACCAGATCACGAAACACCTTGAACGTCTCTATTTGCACGGGGGGAATCTAGAGATAAGTGAAACTAATATCAAATTGCCAGCTATGAAATCTTCTTATGAGTGAGGTGGCCAAGAATCTGGCGGAAATCCATGCCCGCATGGCTGCTGCCGCTGCCCGGGCTTGCCGGGATGTGGCCGGGATCGAGCTCGTCGCCGTCTCGAAGAAGATGCCCGCGGAGGCTGTGCGCGCGGCCTGGGAAGCCGGCCAGCCGGTGTTTGCCGAGAGCCGGGTGCAGGAGGCCGATCCGAAGATCGCCGAGCTGCCCGGCACGCTGCGGTGGCAATTCATCGGCCATCTGCAAAAGAACAAGGTTCGTCGCGCCCTGCCGCTCTTCGAGCTTTTCCACGGCATCGACACGCTCGAGCTCGCCCAGGTCGTCGATCGCATCGCGGGCGAGGAAGGATTGTTTCCGCGGGTTCTGCTCGAGGTGAATGTCGCGGGCGAGGCCTCGAAGTTCGGTCTCGATCCCGCCGCGCTGGAGCGTGATCTCGACGCGCTGCTGGCGTTGCCGCGCCTGCAGATCGAGGGCCTGATGACGATCGCGCCCTATGCGGACGATCCCGAGGCCGCGCGGCCGCACTTCTGCGCGCTGCGGGAGCTGCGCGATCGGCTCGCGACGCGCACCGGGCTGCCCTTCGGCACGCTCTCGATGGGGATGAGTGGAGATTTCGAAGCGGCGATCGAGGAAGGCGCCACGCTCGTCCGCGTCGGCACAGCGATTTTTGGAGCCCGGTGAACTCGCGACAAATCTGCGGCGCGCCAGCGGAGTCTATGCTAGGTGTCACGCGATGAATCGCCGGTTCGAACTCCCTTTCCATGCTTCCCTTGCGGCGGTTGCCGTCGCTCTTGCCGGCTGTTCGAGCAGCCAATACGCGAACACGCCGTATCTCGGGCAGGAATACCAGACGCAGATCATTGGTTCCAGCCAGGCCCACGAGGTCGTCGACGACGTGAGCTACTGGGATGGCGGCGGCAGCGGCTCGCCCTCGATCACGATCAATCTCTCCGAGCAGCGCGCCTATTTCTACCGCGGTCGCCAGCTCGTGGGTGTCGCCCTCGTCGCGACGGGCAAGGAAGGCTACGACACGCCCGCCGGCACGTTCCGCATCATGGAAAAGATCCAGGACAAGGAATCGGATCTGTTCGGCTGGATGTATGATGCCTCCGGCAACGTGGTGAATTACGACGCGGATATCCGGCGCGATCCCGTGCCGCCCGGCGGACGTTTCGAAGGCGCGAAGATGCCCTACTGGATGCGGCTCACCAGCGGCGGCGTTGGCATGCACCAGGGCCCCATCCCCGTTCCCGGCTCGCCCGCATCGCATGGATGCATTCGTGTAAGCAAGACGGTGATCGCGGATTTCTTTGCCGCAGCGCAGGTCGGCATGCCGGTGCGCGTCGAGTATTGACCGCGCGGCGAAACAGCCTTTCCTTTTCCGCGGATTGCGGCGCACATTCGGGCGCATAATTTTTCCTGCGCCTATGAGTGAGAGTGATCCCGTCGACTCGAAGTATCCGGAAGAATCCATTGGTCGTCTGATGGAACGGCCGATCGCCGTTTTTCGGCCCGAGCAAACCGTCTGCGAAGCGACGGAAGAGCTGCGCGAGATTGTGAAGAAGGCCTTCATCACCTACGGCTGGGTCGTCGATCCCGCCGGGAAGTTGATCGGCGTGATCACGATGCGCGACCTGCTGTTTTCCGAGGGAACGGTGCGGCTCGACGCGATCATGCTGCGCACGATTTTCGCGCTCAAGGCCACGCAGCCGCTGCTCGAGGCGATGAAGGCGACGCTCGACCGCCATTACCCGGTCTATCCCGTCGTGGACGACGCGGGCATTCTCGTCGGCCTCGTGCGGGGCGAGACGATGTTCAAGCAACAGGCCGTGGAACTGAGTGCGCAGGCCGGTTCGATGGTCGGTGTCACCAAGGAGGAGCGCCTCGTCACGCCGTGGCCGCGCAGTCTGCTCTTCCGCCATCCCTGGCTGCAGCTGAATCTGGCGACCGCGTTCATTGCGGCGTTCGTCGTCGGCATTTTCGAGAATACGCTCGAGAAGATTGTGTTGCTCGCGGTTTTCCTCCCCGTGCTCGCAGGTCAGTCCGGCAACACCGGCTGCCAGGCCCTCGCGGTGACCCTGCGTGGCATGACGCTCGGGGAATTCAAGTCCGGCAGTTTTTGGAAAGCCCTCACGAAGGAGGCCATCCTCGGCGTTTGCAATGGCGCGCTCGTCGGCATCACGGCCGGTCTCGGCATGTTCTGCTACGCGTGGAGCCAGAAGAATCCGCAGGCGATCGGCCTCGCGGTGGTGACATGGTCGGCCATGGTGCTGGCCTGCGCGATCAGCGGGATCTCGGGTGTCGTCGTGCCCACCGTGATGAAGAAACTCGGCGCGGATCCCGCGACGGCTTCCAGCATCTTTCTTACGACCGCGACCGATGTCGTGAGCATGGGCGCCTTCCTCGGCCTCGCGACGATCTTTTTGCTCTAACCGCGGATCAGCTTGTCGAAGCGCTTCGCAGAGTTGCTGTAGGCGGGATACTCCTCGGGCGTTTCGGCGGACGGGCGAAAGCGCCATTGCTTGTAGGCCCAGAGCCAGAGTTCCGGCCGCGCGCGGATCGATCGCTCGATCTCGTTCCAGCAGAGCTGGGTGATCTCCGTGGCCGTGGCGCCGGGGGGGATCGCCACCGCCGGCAGATAGCGCGCGAGGTAGGTGCCGTCAGCCTGGGGCACGCATTCGCAGGGGATCAGTTTTGCGCCGGTCCGTTCGCTCAGGGCGTGGAGAATCGGGCTCGACGACGTCCACAGCCCAAAGCAGCGGATCGCCACCGTGTTGTGCTTCGGATCGAGGCTGAGATCGGTGAGCGCGCCGAATTTTCCGCCGGCCTTGAGCACCTTGAGCATCTTGATGAGCGCGCGTTCCTGCGGGATGATCTCGTGGCCGCTCGTCGCGCGCAGCCGGCTGAAAACCGGGCCGAGCAACGGATTCTTGAAGCGCTGGAAAATGATCGGCCCCGTGCGGATGGCGTAGGCCGATGCGTGGCTGAGCCACTCCCAGTTACCGTAGTGCGCGCAGAAATAGAGCGCCGGTTCGTCCGGATCGCGATGGACGGGGTCGGCGTCGAGCCCCTCGACGTGCAGCACTTTCTTCCATCGGCCATTGGTGAGATTCGGCGACCAGAAAAGCGTGAGCATCGTGCGGGCAAAATTCCGGTAGGAGGCCCGGGCAATGCGCTCGCGTTCGTCGGCATTGTAAGCCTCCCCGAAGGCGACGCGCAGGTTCTCGAGTGCGGTCGTGCGCCCGCGCGTGTCGATCGCGAACGCAAACGATCCGAGCCCGCCCGCCAGCGGCTCCAGCGCTTCGTAGGGCAGGTGTTTGACGACCCACGCCAGCGACTCCAGCGCCACGTATTCGAGGCGGTAGCGGAAGCGTTTGAAGCCGGTCACTCCGGCCAGCGGGTCGTCGGACATCAGGCAGCGGCGGCTTCGATGCGCGGAAACAGCGGCACGGGCGCGCCTAGCTGATGACCATCCGGCAACCGACCCCAGGCCGCCTCGTCGAGGGACATGGGGCCGCTCCAGTTCAACTGCGCGAAGATGCCGGCAGCCGCAGAGGGCAGCACGGGCGAGAGAAGGATGGCGATGATGCGCAGCGACTCCGCGAGGTGGTAGAGCACCGCATCGAGCGCGGCGTCCTGGCCCTCTTTCGCAAGCGCCCACGGCTTTGTCTGTTCCACGTATTGATTCGCTTCTGTCGCGAGGCTCAGCGCCTTCTCGATGGCGGCGCTGATCTCGAAAGTGTCCATGAGCGGCGAGTAAGCCTCCGCCGATGCCCGGGCGCGGTCCGCGAGGCCACCTTCGAGGCTCCGCACCAATCGCCCTTCGCGATACTTGCGCGCCATGTTCAGCGTGCGGTTCAGCAGGTTGCCGACGCTGTTGGCGAGGTCGACGTTGTAGCGCTGGACGAGGCGTTCTTCGCTGAAATCGGCGTCCTTGCCCGTGACGATGTCGGCGACAAGGTAATAGCGCACGGCGGCGGCGCCGTATTTGTCGACAAGGGCGGAAGGGTCCACGACGTTGCCGAGACTCTTGCTCATCTTTGCGCCGGAGATGTTCCACCAGCCATGCACGAGAAGCGGCGGGATCTGGTCGTCGGAGAAGCCGAGGCTATGGAGCATGATGGGCCAATAAACTCCGTGCGCAGGGACCATGATATCCTTTCCGATGACGTGGAGAGCGGGCCAGAGGGCGGCGAACTCCGCGGAGTCGGCGGGATGTTGAGCGTCGAAGCCGGGTGCGAAGCTGATGTAGTTCACCAGCGCGTCGAACCAGACGTAGGTCACAAAATTCGGGTCGAACGGAAACTCGATGCCCCAGGCCAAGCGGGCCTTGGGACGCGAGATGCAGAGGTCGCCCGAGAGTTTTTCCACGGCGTTGCGCAGTTCGACGCGACGGAATTCTGGCGTGATGAACTGTGGATGACTGTCGATGTAGGCGAGCAACCAGTCGCGATGCTTGGCGAGGCAGAAATAGTAATTTTCCTCTTCGAGTTCCACGACTTCGCCCCATTCCTCGCCGAACTGTCCATCTGGGCCGCGTTCCTTTTCGGTAAGAAACTGCTCCTGCCGCACACTATAGAAGCCGCGTTGGGTGGCCTTATAAAGCTGGTCTTCGTCGAACAGGCGTTGGAGGAGGGCCTGCACGACGGCCTTGTGAGACTTTGCGGTGGTGTCCGCCCAAGCGTCGTAGGAGATATCGAGCTTCTTCCAGACGGCTAGGAACCGTGCGGCGAGTTCGACCACGAACTGCTCGGGCGGCACGCCAGCGCGCTGGGAAGCCTGCTGAACCTTTTGTCCGTGCTGATCGACCCCGGTGAGGAAAAACACGTCGCGTTCGCGCAAACGCTGATAGCGGGCCAACGTATCTGCCATCACCTTTTCGTAGGCGTGCCCGATGTGTGGCGAGCTGTTGGTGTAATCGATGGCGGTGGTGATGAAAAACGGCTTCACGGTGAACTTCCAATGGAACCACACGAACTCGGTCTTTCCCAGACCCTTTCGCGTCTCGCGCCTGCGGGCGGCGACTACTCTTTCGCAATCTTGCCGCCCCAGCCGAGGATGCGGGCCTTGACGCCGGCGGCCTCGGCTTCCTTGATCTGGTGGTTGCGCACGTAAAACATCGAAAGGCTGGACCACGCGAGCTGGTCGTTCGGGCTGAGCTCGGTGGCGCGAAGGCCGGCCTCGATCGCCTCGACGTGGCGACCTGTCTTCATGAGGGCCATGCCGAGGGCGTGCCAGCCGTCGAAGAAATCCGGCACGGCGGCGACGCAGCGCTGGTATTTCTCGATCGCGGCGTCGAGGTCGCCCACGGCAATGTCGCCGCTCGCATCGTCGAACAACGTCTCGATCTCGGGCGGAACGTCGCTCATCGGTCTGGCCTTAGCCCTCGCGGGGCGTGAAGAACGGCGCGCCGGCCTGCTTCTGCGCGGAGCGGATCCATTCGGCCCAGAGCACATTCTGGCGCTGGGCGAGAATGCCGGCGTCGAGCTCGGCGCGCTTCGCCGCCGTCGTCTTTTCGTCGGAGGGTCCGCGCTTCTCGAGCCAGACGGCATAGCCGCCGGTGGGCTCGGAACGGAATCCGGAAACTTCGTTTTCGTTGACGACGAGGGCGGCCTCGGCAAAGCGGCGCTGGTCGGCCGGGGCGGCTTCGTCGGCGAGGACGAGGTTCGTGAATGGCTGGGTCTTCAGGCCGGCGGCCGCAGCAGCGGCGGCGATCGGCTGGCCATCCTTCGCGGCGGCGCGTAGCTTGGCGAGTGCGTCGGTGGCGGCCTTGGCAAGCGCGGTTCCCGCGGCGGCGTCGGTAAGCTCGGTGACGATCTCGGGGCGGGCTTCTTCAAGCGTCATCGGACGCGAGGGCGTAACCTCGGCGAGATCGGCGACGAGGAACTGGTCGCCGCTCTGCACGACACCGGTGACGGGCGATTCCTTCGTGAGGGTGAACGAAACGGGGGCGAGAGCCGCGACGGGACCCATCACCGACATGTTTCCGAGCGAGGCGAGGCCTTCGAGGCCGGAGATCTGCCCGCGGGAGTCGAAGGGCAGCGTGGTCTCGACCTTGAGGCCCGCCTCCCTGGCGGCCTTGTCGAAACCTTCGCTGGCGGCCTTCGTGGCGAAGGTGTCGGAGGCGTCGGCCACTTTCTGCTGGGCCTCGATGCGGGCCTTGCCCTCGAGTTTCTGCGAGTCGGCCGGCAGCGGGAAGGTCACGTAGCGCACGGTGCGGAGTTCGGGCTTCACGAAACGGCTTTCGCCGGCCTTGAAGGCGTCGGCGATCTGCTCCTCGGTGGGCTTGGCTTGCGCGGCGAAGGTTGCGCGGTCGAACGTGATGGCGAGGCCGGTGACGGGCTGGAACACGCGGGCGATGTGGGCGACCTCCGCCTCGGTGACGGCCGGGACGGCGTCGAGGGTCTGCTTGATGCGCTTGAGGATGAGCGAGCTGCGCACGAGTTCCTGAATCTCGAGCTCGGTGAAGCCCTGCGGTGCGAGCGACGTGGTGACGAGCTGGCGATATTTCTGCGGATCGAACTGGCCGCCGGTCTGGAAAACGGGGAGTGCGACGATGGCGTTCTTCACTTCCGCGTCACCGGGCTGAATCCCGAGCGCGCGGCCTTCGTGGTCGATGATCATCTTGTTGATGACGAAGTCGGCGTAGCTTTCCTCGCTGCCGGTGGCGCCAAGGGCGCTGGCGTAGTCGGTCAGGCCCAGGGCGAGGGTGAGCTGGAACTTGCGGGCCTCGCGCTGGAAATCCGCGGTGGTGAGATCCTTTCCGTAGACGCGGGCGATGGCGCCGTTGCCCATGTGGTGCTGGCGATCCGTCACGCTGTAGAACGAGATGAAGGAGACGATCAGAAGGACGGTAACCGCCAGCCAGAGCTTGCGCTGGTGGGTGCGCATCAAGGTAAACATAAAGTCGAAAGTCGCGGAGAGTGGGACGAGGGTGAACGCCCTTGATTAGGCGATTCGGCGATGAAATCAAGTCCCGCGGTCTTTTTGGTCCGGCGCTACGCAAAGAATGCTGGACCGCCGCCCGGCAATTCGGCGGAATGCGGGCATGCTCCCCCGCCGCCGACTCGTCGCGCTGCTCGCCGTCTGGTGCGGTGTCGCGGGCCCCTGTCTGGCGCAGGCGCCGTCGCCGGCCACCGTCGCGGAAACCCCGGTCTGGGCGCAGGCTTTCGCCGCTTTCCCGGTAGTCTGGATCGTGCTGATCTTCTCGGCGATCGGAACGGCGGCGTTGATTGGGCATCTCGGCATCTCGCTCAGCGATCGACAGGCCGCGCCGGCGCCGCTGAACGAGGCAATCCGGCACGCGATGGACAACGGAAACTACCAGGAAGCCTGGGAAGCCTGTGGGCACTGGCCGTCGGCGTATCTCTCACGGGTGCTCCAACCGGCGCTGGAACGGATCGGCCAGGGGAAGGAACTTGCCGAGGCTGCGCTCGATCATCGCACGTCTCAGGAGATTCGCGCCATGACGTTGCTGACCTGGATCCTGCCGGGGATCGGCATTGCGCTCCCGCTGATTGCCGGATTTTTTGCGTGGTGCCGCCTCGGGCTGCTCTTTCGGTCCGACGCGCTCGTGACCGGCGCCCGGGATCTCACGCTCGCGGAGGGAAATTTTACTCTGGTGGTGGCGGTGGCTTTAGGAACGGCGATCACGGCCGTCATTTTCTGGTTATCCTTTCGGGGACGGGCGAGTCGCACGATTCTCCAAGCCAACGAGGAGGGTCGCGCTCTTCTCCAGGACCTCGCCTACGAGGACCTCGAAGGGCTGCGCGTCGGTCGCGCGTTCGATGCCGGCACGTTGCTCGGCGAGGACGCCGAGTTCCGCACCAGCGGACTTCTCCGCGTCTCGCGAGCGCTCACCACTTCCTGCCCGCAATGCAATGCGCCGATCAATTTCAGTCACAAACGTTGCCCGCACTGCAACACGGCGCTGGAGTGGTCCTGAGCGCTACCAGAAGCCCCACTGCCGCGTCAGCATGATGTAGACGCCGAGGACGAGATTCGTCATCGCGTGCGCGACCACGCAGGCGAGCAGGCTCTTTGTCTTCACCGCGATCCAGCCGTAGATGGCGCCGGTCAGCAGCGCGGCGGGCCAGTCGGGTGTGTTGTGAACGAGCATGAAGGCCACGGCGACGCCCCAGAAACTCAGGGGGGAATACGTGCCGAAACGAACCGTGGTGAAGCGTTCGTCGATCAGGTAGCGCTGCAGAAACCCGCGCCAGAAGATTTCCTCGATCAGCGGAACGATGATGACCAGCCGCAGGAAACGCATTCCGACCGTGCCCCAGTAAAGGGCGGGCTGATCCGCGAAGGTCGCCGGATTGAACCCGTCCGCCCGGGCGGGTTGGCCGAAAAGGAGCTGCGGGCTCACCCAGAGGACGAAGACGCCTAATCCGACCCCCATGGCCAGCGGCAGGGGCTTTCTGGAGCCGAAGTCGTAGCTCTTCCAGAAAAAAAGGAGCGCGGCGGCGCACAGGACGGTCTGGAGAGGGTAAATCCAGAATTCCGGATGGGAGAGAAGGAACGGACCGCTCTTTCCGGCGAGCTTCTGCGCGACGGGCACCAGCGCGAAACTCAGCGTGAAGATCAGGAACGGCGTGACGTGCGCGGCGAAGGCATTGCGCGAGGGATTCATCGCGGGTGTGATGCCGGCTCCGCGTCCGTTTGGCCAGCCTGCAATCGCCGGGCTTGCACGCCGGCCTGGGCATTGCTAATGCCCGGGCGTCTTATGGCGCGGGTGCATTATCAGGATTTTGGGGCGCGCTCGGTGGAGGTCACCGCGGAAGGGCTGTCGCTTCTCGACGTTTCGTTGTCCGCCGGGCTGCCGCACTTTCATCAGTGCAATCGGCAGGCGCGTTGCTCGACATGCCGGGTGCGCGTGCTCGACGGCGCCGAGAATCTTTCCGCCCGTCTCGGGGAAGAACTGCAGATTGCGACGGAGCGCGGCTGGTCCGACGACATTCGCCTCGGCTGCCAGGCCCGCGTGCTCGGCGACGTCACCATCGAGCGGCTGGTCCGCGAGGCGGATTCCGCTGCGGCCATGTTCTCGGCGGCCGCTCCCCTCCGCCGCGGGGAGGAGAAACAGATCGCGATCATGTTCTGCGA
>DATCRI010000005.1 GCA_036569045.1 Chthoniobacterales bacterium
GTGTGCGCCATTTGGTCGGGAAATGCGGCCGGGTGCTTGAAGGCGCTTCATGTGCCACCGCCATAAATCTTGACCCTTGCGCCGCTGCGCGCGAAAACGATCCCTCGCTTTAACGCCTTCTACCAAGTGGACATCAAAGAAATTCGCGCTCTCATCGACCTCATGAAAAAGAACGGCCTCGCCGTTTTCAAGATGGAGAAGGAGGGTTTTAAAATCACGCTACAGACGGCGCCCGAGGGCGGTCCCGTCGTCCACTACGCGGCCCCGTCGCAGCCCGCGCTGCCGGCCGCTCCTGCCGCCGCCGAGGCCTCCCCGGCCGCCGCGCCGTCCAATCTCAAGGAGATCACCTCGCCGATGGTCGGCACGTTCTACGCGTCCTCCTCGCCCGACGCTCCCCCTTATGTGGAAGTCGGCCAGACGGTCACGCCCGACACGGTCGTTTGCATCGTGGAAGCCATGAAGGTCATGAACGAGATCAAGGCGGAAGTCGCGGGCGTCATCGCCGAGGTCGCCGCGGAAAATGGCAAGCCGGTCCAGTTCGGCCAGGCCCTCTTCCGCGTCAAGTAACCCCGGCAAAAGATGTTCAAGAAAATCCTGATCGCCAATCGCGGCGAAATCGCACTGCGGATCATTCGCGCGTGCAAGGAGCTCGGCGTGCAGACGGTGGCCGTCTATTCCGAGCCCGACCTTCACTCGCTCCACGTCCAGCTGGCCGACGAGGCCATCTGCATCGGATCCGCCCCGAGCAACGAGAGCTATCTCAAGATCGATCGCATCATCAGCGCGGCGGAGATCGCCGATGTCGACGCGATCCATCCCGGTTACGGCTTCCTCGCGGAAAACGCGCATTTCGCCGAGGTCTGCGCAAGCTGCAACATCAAGTTCATCGGGCCGTCGCCAAACGCAATCCGCCTGATGGGCGACAAGAACACGGCCCGCGACACCGCGCGCAAGGCCGGCGTGCCAGTCTCTCCCGGCAGCGAAGGCACGGTGGACTCCGAGGCCGACGCGCTGAAGATCGCCCGCGAGATCGGCTTCCCCGTCATGATCAAGGCGGTCGCCGGCGGTGGCGGTCGCGGCATGCGGATCGCGCACAACGATGGCAGCCTCGTCACCGGCTTCCACAGCGCGCGCATGGAGGCCGAAAAGGCCTTCGGCAATGGCGCGGTCTACATCGAGAAGTTCATCGTCAATCCGCACCACATCGAGTTCCAGATCATGGGCGACGAGCACGGGAACATCGTGCACCTGGGCGAGCGCGACTGCTCGATCCAGCGCCGCAACCAGAAGATCGTTGAGGAATGCCCGTCTCCGCTCATGACGGAAGACCTGCGCCGGCGCATGGGCGAAGCGTCCATCAAGCTGTGCCAGACCGTCGGCTACTACAACGCCGGCACGATCGAATATCTCGTGGATGACAACGGCGACTTCTACTTCATGGAGATGAACACGCGCATCCAGGTCGAGCATCCGATCACCGAGGAGGTTTACGGCTGCGATCTCGTGAAGCAGCAGATCCAGGTCGCCGCCGGTGAGCATCTCTCCGACTACGTGAAGAACGCGCGGCCGCGTCACCACTCGATCGAGTGCCGCATCAACGCGGAAGATCCCTTCAACAATTTCATGCCGAGCCCCGGCGAGATCGAGCTCTACTACGCCCCGGGCGGTCGCGGTGTGCGCATCGATTCTCATGCCTACGCCGGCTACCCGATTCCGCCGCACTACGACTCGATGATCGCGAAGCTCATCGTCACGGCGTCCTCCCGGGAGGCCTGCATTGCCCGCATGAACCGCGCCCTTGGCGAATACATGATCACCGGCATCAAGACGACGATCCCGTTCCAGCAGGCGATCATGCGCAACGCGGATTTCCGCGCCGGCAAGTATTCGACCGGGTTCATCGAGAAGATGCTCAACGCCGGCATCCCCGAGTTCTAGACCGGGTCATGCTCGCGGACGCGAAGCTTTACGGCATCCTCGATCTCGGCTACGTCGCCGCCGATCGGGCGGTCGACATGGCCGCCCGCATGGTGGCTGGCGGGATCGATGTCCTGCAAATTCGCGCCAAGGGAGCGAGCGAGGCGGAAATCCTCGCGCTCACGAACGCGGTCGCGCCGATCTGCGGGACCGCGCGAGTGCCGCTTTTCATCAACGACTACCCCGGTCTCGTTGCCGCCAGTGGCGTGGACGGCGTGCACATTGGACAGGACGACGGTTCCATCGCCGCGGCGCGGGAACTGGCCGGGCCGGGTGCTCTCGTCGGGCGCTCCACGCACAGCCTCGAACAGGCCCGCGCGGCCTGGGCCGAGGGCGCCGATTACATCGGCTTTGGCCCGCTTTTCGCGACGCCGACGAAGCCCGACTATCCGCCGATCGGCACGGAGGATATCGCCACGGTGTTCCGCGAGTCGCCGGTGCCGGTCTTTTGCATCGGCGGAATCAAGCGCGAGAACCTGCCGGCCGTCGTTGCGGCGGGCGCGCGG
>DATCRI010000006.1 GCA_036569045.1 Chthoniobacterales bacterium
CGCGTCGAGCTCGATGGCGAAGCGCGATGGGTCGCCCGCCTCTTCGGCGCCCGCACGGGCGAACTCGGGATCGACCGCGAGGTCGAGTTTCACGCGATCTCCGCTGCCGCCGCCCAGGGTTTCGCCCCGCAGGTAGTCGCCTGGTGGCCCGACGACGGCATGCTCGTCACCACGTTCGTCGCGGGCGAAACCCTGTCCCCCCTCACCGCGAGCGAGCCCGCGGCGCTCATGGAGATCGCTGCCGCGCTTCGTCATCATCACGAGGGCCCTCCCTGCGGCGGCCGCTTTCTCGCGGCGGAAATCGTCGATGACTATCTCGGACGATGCCGCGCCGCGGGGGTGAAGCTCCCCGCCGAGATCGGGGCCGCGCTCGCCCGCATCCGCGCGATCTCCGGCGCCACCGCCGCACGACGTGAGGCGGACGGCCTGCGCTCCTGCCACAATGATCTTCTGCCGGGAAATTTCCTCCGCACGAACGACGGCGCCATCTGCATCATCGACTGGGAATACGCCGGCATGGGCGACCGATTTTTCGATCTGGGCAATCTCGCGGTGAATCTCGAGTTCGACGAGGCGGCCTGCGAGAATCTCCTCGCGGCGTATTTCGGCGAATACTCGGCCGCCGACCGCGCGCACCTTCACCTCATGCGCGTCGCCTCCGATCTGCGCGAGGCGATGTGGGGCTTTCTCCAGACCGCAATTTCCGACCTCGACGAGGACTTCGAGACCTATGGCCGCAGGCATCTCTATCGATTCCTCGCGAACGCTTCCGACCCACGCTTCGCCCGCTGGCTGGTCACCCTGCGCTGAGATCTCATGAGCCATCGTTACGACGCCATCGTCATCGGCAGCGGCATCTGCGGCACGAGCCTCGCATTTCATCTCTCCCGCCGCGGCGCGGAGCGCGTGCTGGTCCTCGAACAGGGCGCCCTCTGCAGCGGCACCACCTCCCACGCCCCCGGCCTCGCCGGGCAACTCCGCGCCGACCTCGCGCTCATGCGCATCCTGCGGGAGAGCATCGGCGTCTATGCGGAGTCTGGCGGGGGCGGCTATCAGGCCGTTGGCAGCCTGCGCCTTGCCTCGTCACCGGCCCGATTGCGCGAGCTCGAACGTCAGAAGATTGCGGCCGACGAGGCCGGGCTCGGCAACGCTTTGCTCTCCACCGCCGAGGCGCAATCGCGATTTCCGCTGCTCGATCCGACCGGCGTCGAGGGCGCACTCTGGATTCCTTCCGACGGTTCCGCCGATGCGGTCGCGCTCACGACGTCGCTCCGCCACCACGCGGAATCCCTCGACGTGGAGTTCTGCGCCGGTCTGCGCGTCACCGGCCTGCCGCCGGGAGTGGTCGAAATCGGCGCGGAACGTCTGGAAGCCCCGGTGATCGTGCTCGCGACGGGCATCTGGTCCGGCCCGCTCGCGCGTCTCGCCGGCGTGCATTTGCCGGTCGTTCCGATGCAGCATCAGGTCGTGTGGACCGAGGAGCTCGACATCCTCGATGCCGACAATCCCCTGCCGAACCTCCGCGATCCCGACCACCTCGTGTATTTCCGCCAGGACGGCCGCCGGTTTGTGCTCGGCGGCTACGAACGCAGCCCGCGTCCGCTCGATCCCGCGCTCATCGGCGCTGGCCCCAACCCCAGCGTGCGCTCCTTCGACGCCGCGCACTTTGCGCCGCTCCTCGCCGGCGGGCAGGCCCGCGTCCCGCTCTTCCGCGAACCGGCGGCCCCGTTTTCGAGGACCCTCAACGGCCTCGAGTCCTTCACGCCCGACGGGCACTTTCTCCTCGGCCGCTTCCCGCAACGCCCGGACCTCTGGGCCGCATGCGGATTCTGCGCGCACGGCGTCTCGGGGTCCGGCGGCGTCGGCAAATACGTCGCCGACTGGATCACCGACGGAGCGCCCCCCTTCCCGGCCGATCACATGGATGTCTCGCGTTACCAGGCGCAGCCGCTGTCATTCGCAGAGGCCGCGGAGGCCGTCTGCGGCATCTATTCGACCTACTACGACATCGACCGCAGCGTTTAGCCGCAGCCGCACTTCGAAATTTCCACGCTGCTCCTGGAAACCGCCGGTGGGAGGTGAATGGTGGGGTTGCGGTCGAAGAACCCCACCGGCTTGAGGTGGAAGCCGATGTAGCTGCACGGCATAACGGGCCAGTCTTCCGGGCGCGGGATGTGATGCGCGTTCAGCGTGATCCAGCAGACGACATTCGTGCTCTCGATGGAGCGCTTTTTCTCGATCCACGCAGGCAGGCCATCGATGACCTCGGGAGAACGCTGGTTCGGATAATCGCCTACGGCGTAACGCTCGGCGGCGTCGTAGGGCGTGACCCACAGGTGGTGGTCCATGAAGCCCGCGCGGCGGCGCACCGTCGCCTGTGGCGAGACGAAGGGAAAGGCGTTTTCCGCAAGCATGATCTTGTAGGCCGTCGGCTCGCCGAGAGCGTTGCGACTGCTCGGATTCACCACCTTCCAATACCGCGCGCTCTCGAGGTTCATGTCACGCGCGCATTCCGTGGTGAGCGGCATCGACTCGGCATAGAACGCGTTGCCGTAGGGGTTCGCGTCGCCAGGGGGCTCGCTGCGCGTGTTGACCTCGTGGACGGTGTTCGTCGCACCGTCGAGAAGCATGTCGAGACGCACGGAGAAAATGTGCTGGTGAATCGGCGCGTAGAGACCGGGCGCGACGAGCGTGCCGTAGGGACGCTTCTCACCGGGCGGACGCGCTCCGGTATTGATGATACCGGTGAGCTTGATCTCGTGCTGGATCGTGCCGTCGAGATAGAAATACCAGAAGAAGCCGTATTCGTAATTGCCCACCGTCGAGACGAAGGAAATGACGAGCCGGCGGGAACGGCGAAGCTCGGTCTCGTTCGTGCGCCAGTCGACGTGTTTCCACAGGAAGCCGTAGTCCTCCTCGTGGAGACAAATGGCGTTCTTGATCGTCATCGGTTCGCCCCGACTCGTGACGAGATGCGCGTCGAAATAACGAATCACCCCGAGGCAATCGCAGCCGAGCGCGAGGGAGTTCGCGAGCATGCCGATGCCGTATTCGCCACAGTCGAAGGCGTTCTTGCGGGCGTGATGTAACCGCGCGAAAAGTTTGAAATGGGTCAGCGGACCCCGCGCGAAAGGGTCGCGGCGCTATCGCGAATCTCTCGCGACTCTCGGTCGGATTTTGGTGACCGGGGTGGCGTTTGCCCCGAGGTTCATCAGGCGCTTCATGCCGTCCTCGCGGATCCAGAAGATTTGCGGGCCTTCGGGGAGGACGTCGAAGGGGGCGTAGCCGAGCCAGCTCTGCTGCCCGTAGTAGCGGGCGGGGAGGAGCACCTTGCGCCCGCGCAGGAGCACGCGCTCCTCGGGGCGATACCACAGCGCCGGCCAGGCGTGGCCGCCGCGCAGGGCGCTCGCCGGGTCGACCGTCACCTCTCCGGTCGCCTCGTCGGGAGCGTCCATCGACCGCAGCCAGGGGCCGCCGATCACGGCGGGCCCGACGAGGGCGACGCGGGCGTAAAGCTCGCGCTCCCAGAGCAGGTCGAGCGCGGGCGGGCGGGCGATGTAGCCCTTGCGTGCAAGCCAGCGGCAGGCGGTCCACACGTCGGTGCCAGCCTCGGGGTCGTTGTCGTTGCGGCGATCGGCATCGTGGCCGACGGCCCAGTCCCACAACCGATCGGCGAAGGCCTCGCCGAGGTCGCCGTAGGTGGGCGCGGGCGTGGCGCGCAGGATGTGCGTGAGGCTGTAGCCGACGCAGTGCGTCGTCATACGCTGGGAGATCGGGCGGCCTGGCTTGATGATGACGGGATTTCGCGTGCGTGGCGCGCTGGCGGCGGCGGGCTCCTGCGCCCGCGGGCTGGCCATTGGCTTGACGAGCCGCGCGAGCGGCATGAGGGGCGGGAGCGTCATGGCGTGGGCAGGGTGATGGCTGCGACTTCCTCGGGCGTGGTCGCGGCGCCGACGGCGGCGAGCGCGGCGGCGGCGCAGACCTCGAGCGCCTGGATTTGCTGGCCGTAGCTCACGAGCGCTGCGAGCAGGGCGGAGTTTGCGAGCGTGTGGAGGGTGCCGTCCTGCGCGACGAGCGGCGTCTCGGCCGCGAGGATCGCGGCCTTGGCCGTGTCGTCCGCCGCGCCCAGGAGCGCCGTCTGAATGATCGTGGCAAGCCCGGTAAATTTGTTCCGCCATGCGGGCACTCCAGAGAGCGCAAACTCCGCACCGGCGGGCGTGATGCCGGCGGCGAGGGCCTCGGAGAGCGCGGTGTTGATCTCGCGCACCTTGGCGGCCTTCGCCCTGGCAAGCTTTTGCTCGGCGCTGATCGGCGCGAGCACGTAGGCCGCGATCTCGGCGGCGACGGCCTCGGGCGTCTCGCCACTGGCTGGGCAGCCGAGCGTGCGCGAGTCGAGCGGGTAGTCGCCGGAGTCCTCGTCGGCCGGGCCGGAGGCAAGCTGGAACACGGCCTGCCCGCCCTCGACGCGGAGGATGCGCACGGCGGGCGTTTCCCAGGTGAGGACCGAGCCGACGAGCGCGGCCGTGGAGACTGGCGCGGCGAAAGCGACGGTCGTCGGGTAGAGAGGAGGAGTGGAGACGAAATCAGACATCGAAGTGGAAAATGATTTTTCCCGTGCCGCTGAAGTCGGGGATCCAGCCCCAGATCTCGCCGGTCGTGTTGCGCGGGACTGACTGGAAGCAAAAGTCGCTGCTCGGGTCTTGCGGCGTTAGAACGAAGAGGCCGAAGTAGTCGTTGGCGTAAGGCCAATTGTAAAATTGGGCCGTGCCCGAGCTGTTCCAGGCAAGTTGCATGCCCGACTCCCACTCGCCGTCGGAGAAAATCTCGATGCGCGACAGACGCGCGCCGATCGGCAGGCGGGCGAGAAGCATCGCCGAGACGCTGCCATTGAGGGCAACCTCGCAAGATCCGCGCGAAGCAGGATTGACGATCTCGACGCCGGTCGCCTGAAGATTGAGGCCGTAGGCCGTGCCTGGCCGCGGGCCGATCTGGTAGCCGGCGCATTGGTCGGCATCCATCGGCGCCGCGAGCACGCCGAGCGGGATCAATTCCGCGTCGTCAATGAGGACATCGAGATTCGCGGACGGGAACCCCACATTGAAATTGAGGACTGATCGCTGAGCGACGAACTCTAACGTGTATTTTGCCCACGCCCCGGTCAGGACAATTGTGGCGTAAGTCGTGGAGTTGATGTTGTCGCCGATCTGCACGGCGTTTCCTGCGAGCGACTTCGCCCAAAAGGTGAGGCGATACCGTTTTCCGGCCGTCAATGGGCCTGCGCCCGAGGTGCCGTAATAGGCCCACGCGCCATTGGCTCCAGAGGCCGCAGTCAGGCGCAGAGCGCGGCCGCCGGTGTGGACATCGGAGGTCGATTGAGCAACCGATCCTCCGCCATAGGTATCAGTTGACCAGCCGGTAAACGCCGCGCCGCTGCCCGTCTCGAAGCCGCCGTTGGAGAGCAGGCTCGTCATGCTCACGCCCAGCTCGCTCGGCAGAGGGAGGCCGGCGCGATTGTAGAGCGCGAGGACTTCGTCGGCTGACAGGGCGCGGTTGAAGGGGAATGGCCGCGCGAGCAGGCCGGCAAAATAGTAGCCAGAGCCGGTAGATCCCACATTCAGCGTGGCGACGCTGTAGTTGCTCGCATCGACGGTCGTCCCCGCTGCGATACGGTCGATGTAATACGTGCCCGTCGTGCCGTTTCGCACGTAAGCGACGTGGTGCCACGCTCCAGTGCTGACGGTCGCGGTCGAGGCGGTCAGATTTGCGACGCCGCTAAATACTGCCTGCACGGCTCCCGATGTCGTGAGTTTTAACCCAAACCCGTTCGCCCCGCCGGGCCACAGAATGACCGCGTCTGCGCTCGGCAGAGCGCTGATTTCCAGCCACAGCGCAACGGCGAAATCGCCTGTCCCGACCGCCGGGATGCCGCCTCCCGAAAACGTCGCATATCCCGTCCCGTCGAACGAGATCGCCTTCCCGGCGATGTGCGCGGCGTGGGCGGCGGCGCGAGCGGTGGCCTCGGCGGCGAGCGAGGCTGCCGTGGCGAGCGAGCTGGGCGCGGGATATTCGGGGCCGGCGGGGTCTGGCGCGCCCTCGCCGTTGTAGACCTGGCGACGGAGGAGGCAGGCATGCTGGAAGCTGGTGCGCTGGGTATTGTCCGCGTTCTGGATCTCGACCTCGTTGACCGTGGCGATCGTGGTCTTGGTCGAAGAAAGTGCGGTGAAAGCCGCGGCGACCTCTTCGGTGTTCGTGTCGAGGTCGGCGATGTAATACCAGCCAGCCTCATCGTTGCCCTGCTCCTCGAAGGCGTCGGAGTAATAGAGGAGGGTCGAGCCGCCGAGGACGCTGGCGAGCTTTCCCGAGAAGACGATGGTGCTGCCAGGCTCGAGGCGGACGACCTCGACGGGAGCCGAGGGGTTGCCGGTCTCCTGCACGAAGATGAGGCGCAGGGGGAAGGCGTCGTTCTGGACGAAGTCGGCCTGGCGCAGGGCCGTCAGCCCGCTTTGGCTGGCGAGCGCGGTATTCGCGCCGCGCTCGGAGAGGTTGATGATGATTTCGAGGTAGCGGTCCCAGGCCATGTCGTAAGCGGGAGATTGGTGAGTTTGCACGCCGGCCACGAACGGCCGTGCGGACGGTGCGAGCAGAGCAGGGCGCGAGCGGCGCGACTAACAAGGCTGCGGAGCCTGCAAGGACTCCAATTTGCCCGCGGCCGGATCACCAAAGGCCGCGCGGGCAGGCCGTCGAGCGCCAGGTCACTTTCCGCGGGAGGAAGCAGCCGCACGCGGCGCACGTCTTGTCTGCCTGTCGATACTGGCCGCAGCGGTCACTCTGGCAGATCTCGAGCCGCCGGGCTGCCTCGGCGCTCGAGGGTGGTCGCTGGCCCTTCACCGTGGCGCCGGCCTCGGCAACGAGCTGGCGAGCGAACGTCGCGGTCCGTTCCGGGATGCCAGGCAGCGGCGGGGTGAGGATCTCGGCCGGCGGAGCGAGCCTCCAGCGGTTAAGGGGGCAAGTTTCGAGCGGGCCGCCGAAGTCGAGCGAGCCTGCCCGGCGCGCCTCACACGGGGCGGGACAGGCCCGGCAAATGGCGGCGCGATGATCGGCAAGGGTCTTCATGCCGGGAATCCGTTCGGCCCGCCGTCCGCGACTGGGTCGTAGTCCGGGAGAAAGCTATAGGCGAGGATCGCGATGGTTCGAGCCCCCGTTTCAGCAGGGAGTTCAATATCCTCTTCGCCCGTCTCGATTGGCGTCTCCCATTCCTCGACAGGCACGCAAGGATTGCTAGTCGCCTGCCACACATAAGGAGTTAAGTTCGTGACAACAGGATCGCCATAGCCCGGGGTATACGTCTCTTGTAGCCAGACCTTCAGATAACATGTTGGCGAAGGCGGGTGGACGATTTTGTATTGAGCTTTCGTTGCCGAGAACGAAGCAATCCCGAACCTTGCAAAACTTGCACTTGCCTCCCCGTCCCCCCAAGCGCCGAAGTCTGGAAAGTGCTCCTCTGCCTCGGCCTTCACACTCGCCAAAGTCACTTCCTCGGAAAAGACGACGGATTCACTACCATAGTCGTAAGCACCAAATTCATCGCTCCAGTCCCATTCATAACCCCATGAGGTTGCGGTGACTATGCGCGGGCCTTTAATGGGAGTGGGGCCGCGGGAAGAAGTTAATGCCCCTCCGCAATCTTCGTCGCAAGTCGGCTCTTCCCCCGACCAGTCTATAGCAGTTTCACAAGTTCCGCCTCCTGAGTCGCTGTCAGAACCAGAGTCGGGTCCTCCACCGCCAAAAGCCCATGACCAGACGCCCACTTGCTTCCGGAAGGCGGCGCTTCCGTCATACCAAATGTTTCGATAATAGCACCCCGGCACATAGAGGTAGCTCGATCTCGAAAGGAGCGTCGGGACGCAGGCTGGAGTATCGCAGCAGTTACAAGACATTGTTAGCTCCCCCCCTCCGAAGTGATCGTGAACACAAATTCCATCGGATTGCTGAACCAGACCGGGCAGAGCGTCCCTTCGATCGGGCCGTAGCGCGTGTTGAATACAGTGAGCGCGGGCGAGGTGTAGTTGTATTCTCCGATTTTGAGGAAAATCGTCTCCTCGTCGTTCTCCGGCATTTCTGCCCCGTGATCGATTGCGATCTCTGTGATCGCACCCCCGTCGAGAGTCATCTCCGCCCACACGATATTGTCGCCTGCTTTCGGCGTAAGGAGTAATGGCGGGTCGTCCATTTCCGAAAATCCGGTCGGCTCGATGAACATGATCTCGCTCTTGACGACTCGGACGCGTGGCAACGGCGGGGTGCCTGGCTGCGAGGTGGCGACCAGCTCGAAACCGCGTCGCACGCGCGAAATTGGAATGGTCGCAGGCGGCGGCGAGCCGGCGAGCCGCGCGATCGTGACTCCGTTCGGCCCCTGCCGGACGCCGGTGCCGCGCACGCGCAGGCTGCGGAGGCAGCTGGTCACGCCCTGCGCCCAGGCAAGGATGTCGTCACCACGGCGGGGTGTGTCGGGGATCGAGGGCATTAGCCGTAGACGAGGCCGTAGAGAGTGGCGTCGCTGCCGCGGCGGCCCTCCCATTCCTTGGATTGCCGGAAGCGGCCGTTCTCACGGGTGGAGCGGTCGGCGGCTTTGAAATAAGTCCACCCGCCGGAAGGGACACCGCAGGACGAGGGCGGGGCCTCAACGTTCAAAATACTCGTCGCCCCGTTCGGGCGCTTTGCAGTGTAGGTGGTCGCCCGGGCGATCGGGAAGACGTGCTCGTAGTCGTTCCAGCCGGATTCCTTGAGGGACTTGTAGTTCGACAGGCTCCACGTGCCTCCGTTGACATCCTGCACATCGAGGGCGGCCCAGTGGTCCCACGTGCGCTGGGCCACGGTCTTGTCGCCGGCATCGTCGGGGGATTCGAACCGCGGGTTGCTGGTCGAGTTGTAGGCCTTGTCGGGAAACTCGTAATATGGGCGATCTTCCTTGAGATTCGGGCACTTCGGGTGCCGCTCGATCGGTCGGCTCTCGGTGCCCCAGTCGCGTTCGTAGATTGCATCGTCGCCGCCGGCCGGCGTCGCGGGGGGGCCGCTGAAGTAGAGCGTCATCTTTCCCTCGTTGGACTGGCCGGGCTCGAGCGTAATGCGGGCGATCGTAAGGCCGCCGGCGACCTTGGGATGCGCCGCCGCGAGACTCGGCAGATTGCGACGCAGGGCTTCGTAGAGGCCGGTGGCTTCGATCTTCGCCGTCGTGCCGTCGAGCGTGTAATCGTAAAAGGGCCGCTTCCATTCGATGCGGTCCTTGTTGTTGTTCTTCCCGATCTTGGTGACTGGAGGCATGGCTAGAATACGGAGCCGGCGTTCGCGCCCTGCTGGTTGATGATCTGCACGGGAATGGGCTTTTGCGTGAGCTTGCGCACGTCGCTGGCGATCGTGCTGCCGAGCTGGCCGCGCTCCGCCGTGGTGTCGAATACCTTCGGGGCTGCCGCGTAGGCGGCGCTGAATTGGTTCTTCGCCTCGAGTGCCGCGCCGGCGATCGTCTTGAGCGCCGCGCCGAAGTCGAAGCTCGTCGGCACGTTCTCCGCGACGCCGCCGAGCGCGCGGCCGATGCGGGAGTTCGAGTTGCCGAGGATGATGCCGGCCTGGATGCCCTGAGCGCTGGCGAGGTTGCGGTTGCTGCCGGCGAGGGCCTGCATCTCCTTGCCGAGCGCGCCCTTGCCGGGGATGTTCCCGAGGATCTGGCCGAAGACATCGAGCAGCTCGGCCTTGACGGCGGTGATGATGGCGAGGAACGAGACCTTGAAGCCCTCGAGCGTCTGGGGATCCGTGAGCGCCTCGAGCACGAGCGCGATGCCTTTACCGAGGCCACTGAGGATGCCGGAGAAAATGCCGGCGAAGCCTGCGCCCAGCGCCGGAAGCGCCTTGCCAAGGAAGCCGATCCCGATGCCGAGCACCTTCTGGAGCAGCGGGCCGAAGCTCGTCGTTCCGGCGGTGAAGGCGGCGACGTAGTTGTTCACCGCCTCCTTGAAGGCGATGGTGAGCGAGAGGCCGATCACCTTGCCGAGGTCGCCTCCCTTGATGACAGCGAACGCCGCAGTGAGGCCGCCGGCGAGATTCTCGCCGATGCTTCCGGCGATGGGGGCAAGCCTGCCGAGGAGGTCTGTGGCCTCGATCAGGACCGGCTTCAGCGCGCTCGCGACGGGTGCGCCGAAGCGCCGCAGGAACTCGTCCCAGGCGTCGCCGAGAGTCGAGGCGAGGCCGGCGAAGACACGGCTCTGCGCGGAGGTGTTTCCGAAGAAGCGCCCGCCGGCCGACGTGGCCGAGCGGAAAGCGGCGGCCATCATGTCGGCAGTGATGTTGCCCTTCTCCATGTCCTCGCGGAGGTCGACCATGGAGCGGCCGGTCGTGCGTGCCATCTCCTGGAGCGGGTTGAACCCGGCGTTGATGAGCTGGAGCAGATCCTGCCCCTGAAGCTTGCCGGCGCTCGTCGCCTGGGAAAACGCGAGCGTGAGGCTGTCGAGCTTCTCCTGCGACGTGCCGGCGATGTCGCCGAGCATCTTGAGCGTGGGCACGACTTGATCGCTGGCGACGCCGAACGCGAGCAATGTCTTCGCATTCGAGGCGAGCCCGGCAGTGCCGAAGGGCGTGACATTCGCGAACTGCCGAAGCTCGCCGAGCAGGGCCTTGGCCTTCGCGCCGCTGCCGAGCATCACGGCGAACTCGGCATTCATACTCTCCATGTCCGCCGCGAGCGTGATGGGCCGCTTGAGTGTGTCGACGATGCCGTCGAGGATGCCCTTCGCACTGGCGAGACCGGTGAGCACGTTCCCGGCCTGGCTGCCCACGGAGAGCAGCCCGCGCAATGCGCCCTGGGCGGCCTTGAGCGGGTTGATGAACCCGCCGGCGCCGAGCTGGAGTGTGTAGGAGAGGACGGTGGCCATCAGGTGTCGAGAGGCGAGAGTCGAGAGACGAGAGCTTTACGCGCGAAGCGCATCGAGCACGTCGAGATCGGCGTAGGTTGGCCCGCGCAGTTCGCGGCCTTCTCGGGCCATGGCCGCAGCCTCGAGGCACCACAGCTCGGCCAGCGGCACTTCCCACCAGATCTGTTCCCGAGTGAGGCTCGGGTAGCGGTGGAGCACGCGCTCATAGAGCTGGAGGATCCAGCCTAGGCCGGCGTCGCGGGGGCCAAGGTGTCCAAAGGGTCCTTCCCGGCGACCTCCGGCGCAGCGTTGAGATCCACGCCCGGCATCGTCGCGAGACCGTCGCGGATGAGCTGCGTGACCTTCGCTGTGATCTCGGCGAGGGCAGCGACCGTCATGCCCGACGTGGCCTCGAAGGCCGCGTCGTCGAACTTGTCCATGCCCTGGGCGATCAGCCCGCGCGCCTGGCGCGGGAACGCGAAGATGTAGAAGGCGCGCTGCTGATCGGCGATCTTCACCTCGCGATCCTCCTTGCCGAGCATCACGGCGATGAGCGGGTGGTCGATCGCCTCGAGCATGCCGAGGATGCCGAGGCCGCACTGCGAGACCTCGTAGCCGCAGATCGTGATGTTCGCCGGGTAGAAGGTCTTGAGCACGCGGGAGGGCGTGCGTCCGGCGCCCTTCGCGAGGGCGCCTTGCGTGTTGAGCACGAACTTTTCCTGCTCGGGCGTGAGTTTGGGAAGGTCGGTTTTGGCCATAGAATTTAGCTGAGGGCGCGGTATTTCGTGGCGCGGATGGAGACGCGCTGGGCGTCCTTGTTCGCCCAACGCAGCTCGCACTCGTCGACGAGCGCGTCGACGACGCCGGCGATGGTGATCTCGTCGCCGCGCGCGGGCAGGTCCACGCTCGACTGCATGAGCGCCTCGAACTCGCACTCGTCCTTGTCGTCGAAATAGATCACGCAGAACGTCTCGCCGTCCTCGTCCTGAAGCTCGACCTTCTCGCCGCCGAGCTTCGTGCTGGCGCTCTGAATGACGCCGAGGCCGGCGACGTCGCCGGTGCCCCACGTGATAAGATTGTTACCTTTGATGACTGCGGCCATGGGATCAGATTGCGACGGGTTGGATTTCAGGCTCGGGGAGAGCGGTGTAAATTTGGAAGGTGAGGCGGTAGGCGTGCAGTGGCGCGCCGTCGGTATCGAGCACGGCCTGCCGGCCGGTGTATTCGAAGCGCTCGCTCGTCAGCTCTGCTGGAAGCGAGAGGCCGCGGACGTGGTCGCGCACGTCCTGGCATTTCACGAGCAGGGCAGGCTTGCCGTGTTTGCCGAGCCACGCGCCGGCCTTGGCTTTGCCGGGCAGGCCCGCGCTCATCGCGGCGTAGATGGCGATCGTCTGCTTGATGATGCCGGTCTCGGGCTGGTCCTCATTCGCTGGGGCGTCGCCTTCGTCTGAAAGGACGAGGCGCAGGGCGTTCGGCGCGCTGGAGAGCATCTCGAGCACCTGAGCGAGATCGCCCGCGACGGAGATGTCGGCGCGGTCCTCGGTGCCGAGGCCGAAGCGCGCCTCGAGCGACTCGAGCAGGAGGCGGAGAAGGTCGACATTATTAATGGCGACGCTCATACCGCGAGACTCCGGCTGGCCGTGCGCGAGGGCTCGGCAATGATGACGGCGCCGAGCTTCGCGACGGTCGGGAAATCCGTGGGCGCGGGCGAGAGGTTCGAGCCGATCGCCTGGAGCTGTTTTCGCAGGGCGTTTGCCTGGGCGGCCCAGGGGTTCTTGTCGTCCTCGACCCCGCGGCGCTTGTAGATCAGCTCACACGCGAATGTGCGCGCCGCGAGCGAGACGAGCGAAGGGAGCGGCGCAGCGAACGGCACCGTGAAACGCGCGGAGAGAAGGCCGTCGATCTGCTCGCCCGCCTGGGCGGCGACGAGGTCGAAAATGCCCGCGTCCTCGGCGCCGTCGTTGTCGTCGTCGAGCGCCTCGAGCAAATGCGCCGCCGGAATGGCGCCGCGCAGATTGTCGAGAGTGAGGTAGGGCATCGGAGAAGTGGCTTGGCTGATTTGAGGCCCGCCCTTGCCCGGGCGAGCCTCCCTATCAACCGGGGTTGATTTGGTTGAGAATTAGGCGAGGGCGTCCGCGCCGGTGGAGCCGTAGGCAAACTCCGGAAGGCCGTAACCGACGTTGTAGCGGCCGTAGGCCTGGTAGAGGTATTCGCCCTTGAGGAGCACATGGCTGTCGTTGTCGTTCGTCACCATGTTGGTCGAGGGCTGCAGTTCGGTCTGCACGATCACGGGTTTGATCTGCTTGCCGGCTTCGATGAGGAACCAGGCCGTGTCGCTGTAGGAGGCCAACTCGGGAATCACGAGCGGCCGAGCCGTGCCCTTGTTCACGTTGGTCTGCGACGCGGTTCCCTCAGCATTGGGGATCGTGTCGGCGATGAGGATCTCGCGAGCTTTCGCTTCCAGGGCGGGAGGCACGACGAGCACGAGGTCCGCACCGAGACGCATCGCGCGGCCCTCGGCATTCAGGCGGCCCTTGAGATTGGCGCGGGCCGTTTCGAAGGTGGAAGCGGCGAGGACGTGCGTGTCTTTGTTCGTGAACTTAACCGCCTTCGCGTGGGCCTTCTTGTCGGTGTCGAAGAAGTTTTTGCCGGTGTAGTCCTTGCTTGCAAATCCCTCCGAGAGGAGTTTCGCGACGAGCTCGCCGGGGTGCATTCGAGCCGCCTCGCCCATCGTGGTGACGAGCGGCGTGTAGACGCCGAGCTTGTCCCGCTGGATGTCGACGCGCTTCACAGGAATGGTGTCGTGCCACTCCTTGTTTTTGATCGTCCAACCGTGGCGGACGAGGTTCTTGAGCGTGACCTCGCCCAGGAGTTCCTCCATACCCGGAATGGCGCCGAGCCAGTGGTATTCCTCCTCCGCGCCAGTGGAGGACGACTCCATGGCGAGTTGAAGGAACCAGGGGTCGGGGATGCCCTGGTAGGCTTTGTCGAAAAGTTTCTGGAACCCTTTTTTAACGGAGTTCAGTGCTGCGGTGCTGATTTCCATGGCGGTGATTGATGTCGGTGTGAGTGAGTGGGGTGAGGGTTATTTGACGAGCCCCTGCGCCTGAAGGATCGCGAGGAGAGCGGTCTTGAGCGCAGCGAGGTCGGCCGCGCCGGTAATGGTGTCGGCGCTGGGCACGCGAGCTGCGAACCGCGTATCGACCCAGACCCCGTCGCTTGCGACGGCGACCACGCGGCCGGCAACGACCTTGTGCGTGCTGGTCTCGGCGACCGTCTGAAAGTCCTCGACGAAGCAGTCCTTGCCGATGTCGTCCGCGTCGACGGCGTTCGTCGCGGAGTTCGCGTATTTGAAGATGCCCTTCTTGACATCCGCGGAGACGTCGCCAGCGGAGCCGCTGGAATTATCGACATCGGCTTCGCATCGGCCTGCCACCCGCAAGCCGGCGGTGTCTGCGGCCTGGACAAGATAACCACTGCTGTTCGTGGCGAGGAGGATCCCTGCGTAGAGCGCAGTGGCAGCGGCGACAGGAAGAGTGGTGACGAGGCCCGGACGCTCCGGGGTGTTGATGGCGGAAGTAGCAGGCATGGCGATTTAGGCGATTGGTGCTTTGAGTTGAGGGTTAGGCGGCCTTGTAGTCCGCCTCGGTGAGGCCGAGCTGCTCGGCAACGGCTTTATCTTCGGCGCTCATGGCGACGACCTTGTCGGCGGCATTGGCGAGGCCGGAGGGCGTGCGCTGGGCGAGCGGGACGACGCCCTCGGGGAGGTCGGCGATGACCTTGGCGAGGTGCTCGAGCGGCAGGTCCTTCACAGACTGCGGGACGAGCTTTCCTGCGCGGAGGGCGGCATCGAGCAGGGAGTCGCGCTGACCGGCCTCCATGAGCTTCGTAAGTTTCTCAACGGAGAGCGAAAGCGCCTCGACCTTCGGATCTGCGGCGCCCTCCTCCTTCTTGCTGAATTTCTCGGCGGCGGCGTTGATCTCGTCGTCGGTCGCCGTGGCGGGATCGAGGCCGAGGATGGTGCAGAGGAGCTTTTTGGGATCCATGGATTTTTCGGATTTGGCGGGTTCGTTGGTGATGGAGAGAGGGGCGAGGAATTGCGCGGAAAGCGCGGCGACGAAAGGGGAGGACTTCAGCTTGCCTTGCGTGCAGAGGGCGACGCTGTGAACGAGGACAACTTCGTTGTTCTCGTCGAGGAGCGGCGTGGGCGAGATGTCGGGGTAGTTGCGGGCGTTCGCCTCGCCGGAAGGAGTCCAGGCAAGGCCTGTGAAATAAACGCCGTCGCCCTCGATCACCTCGACAGCGCCGAAGGCGGCATGCTCGCGGGGGTCGGCCTTGAAGTTCGGGTGACCCTTCAGCGATTGATGATTGTAGTCGAAAACGATCTGGTCGAAGCCGAGGGCCTCCTGATTCGCCTTCAGGCTGGAAAGGGTCTTGGCGCCAACGAGAATCGGCTTGCCGTCGATCTGCTCATTCGCGCCCCAGTTGAAGAGCTTGATGCGACTCGGAAGGGTCTCTCCAGGGAGCGCGCTCTCCGCGGCGCGGCAAGGGACGAGCCGACCCTTTGCGGCGAGAGATTTGGCGAGCGCTGTGTTTGGCACGGCGCGCACCTTGGCAGAGGCCGCAGTCGGCCTCTAGTATGGCTGCGGAGCCTGCGAAAACTACGAAATGCCGAGCTTTCGACGGAGCGCCGCCTCCACGCGGTCGCGGCCGAGCGGGGTCAGGCGGCCACGTGTGTCGAATGGAAAGAACGGGCGATACATGCGCCCCTTGCCGGCCTGATGATAGACGGCGTAGGAGCGATCCGTGCCGATGGTGACGGCGCGATTCGAGAGCGATGTGATGCGCGGCGACCGCGCGAGGACGGCATCGCGAATGAGAACGGCCAGGCTCTTGCGGCGGCGGGCCTTGTCCTTGATCGTGGCCGGCGAGAGCGACGCCCAGGGCGCGGGGCGCACGGCGGACTCCCGGAAGGCCCGCTTGGCAAGACTCTCGATCACAAGCCCGGCGGCCTGGAGTGCGGGCGCGGCATCCTTCGCAGCTTTGAGCTTGCGCACGATGTCTGGCGAGATCTGGTCGCTGTCGCGGCGGAGTGTGAAGAAGGGCATCAGATCTCGATCTGTGGATAGACCTTCACAAAAACCCTGTGAATGGCCTGCCGATCGGCATATCCCGAGTCCACTTGAATCACATCCGCTGATCCGAGAAAGACGACTGTCTTGCCGGCGTGATCGGCCGCGGGAGACTCAACCCGATCTCCAGGCTTGTAGGGCGACGAAGGGCCGCGGAACGTTAACGTGAAATCCGATTTCATTTCGAGATGCGCTCAGGAGCGTCCCCATGCGTCTTCTCCAAATTGGGACCCCACTCGCCAAGAATCACGAAAACGCTCGCGCCGGCGGGCACGAAATACGCTCCAGCTTCCTCCCGGTCGTAGCCATCATCCCAAACAAAAGTGACGTCAGAGGCGCCGGAATTTTTCAACTCGTCGAGCTTTTGGATCAAGCGATCAATTTTCATTTTCAGGTTATTCCATCTCGACCACGTCACTCTCGCCGTCGATCTGGCCGAGGATCTCGGCGGCGACTTCTTCGTTGCCGTGCAGGAGCGCGAGCGCGGATAGGGCGTCGTGGCGCTCCATCTGGCCGGCGGCATACGCATTTTGAATGTCGAGGGATTGCTCGTTCATCAGGCCCATCCTTTCGCGGTGAAAAATGCGTCCATCGCCTGGGCGATCGGCGCGAAATCATGCTCGTCCCATTGCCGCCAGGATTCAAGACTCTGACTGACGGCATCGAGATCGCGGAGCAGTTCCTTGTCGCCGGAGCGCAGGGCGATCCATTGCGCGTAGGCGCGGGCGAAGATTTCGTGGCGCTGGAGGAAGTAGGCCTTCCGCTTCATCGGCAGGTGACTGGCGATGATCTCGCCGACGGCCTGCGACTTGCCGGCGGCGGCCATAATGCCGGCCAGCCCGCCCGCGTCGGAAGCGAATCGCCCGGCCTTTCCGAGCACCTGATGATCGAGAAAATGCCCGATCTCGTGCGCCGCCGTGAGGCGTGGCCACGGGCCGGAGATCCGCACGCCAATGCCGCCGGCCGAGCCGTCGTGGCGGAAGCGGTATTCGCCGAGGGCGGTCTTCCCCGTCTTCGCGTCGACCGCGATCTTCGGCAGCGCGCCGTCGTCGTGCACGGCATCGATCGCGGCGAGCGTGGTCTTCACGATCTGGCGGATCTGAGGGCCGCCCTGGACGGAGAGCGCGGCGCTCACGGGCGCGGAGCGCTGCCGGCCGGGCACGGCGCCGGGCGCCGGCGTGGCCCCGGCGGCGGTCTTTGCCAGCTTGCCGGAGGCGACCAGCGCCTTGCCGCCGAGCCACTCCCAGACGGTGGCACCCGCCTCGGGAATGCCGGTGGCCTGCGCCCACTTCTCAAACTTCGCCCACACGTCCGCATCATAGCGAGCCCGAAGCGTGTCGAGCGGGATGCGCAGTTCGCTCGGGCTCCATTCGTAACCGTCGGCCTTGCCCTTCTCGCGCTGGGTGCGGAGGTCGAAGATCTGGTTCGGACCGAGCACGAGCTTGCGCTCCTGTTCGACCTTTGCAAGGGCGGGGCCGTCGAGCACGTCGCGCTCCTCGAGCGGCCGCTTCGCCTCGGCGCGGCGCAGGTCATCGACTTCATCTTCCATCATGGGGACGACCTGGCACCGGCAGCCCCATTCCCACGGCGGGAAGTGATTCTTCCAAAACTCCGAGTTTGCTGGCAACACCTTACCGTCGAGCGCGGCGTGCGTGTCGCGCACTTTCGCGTCGCCCATCGATTGATATTTCCAGAACGGGAACACGTCGCGCTGTGCATCCATCGTGCGATAGCTGGCGGCGGCATAGGCTTGGAAGCCGTGAATCCGCAGGAGGAGCTCCGCCCGGCCCTCGGCGTGCCGGCGGGCGTCGTCCTTGGTCATATAGATCGGGTTTCCGTTCTCGTCGTAGCCGGCGCGCTTACCGACGAACGATGGCGCGATCTCGTCGACAATCTGCCGCTTTTGCTGATCCCAGTCCGCCCCCGCCGGAATCTCGGCGACGAGATCGCGAACGCGCTGGAGCGTGTCGTGATGCTCGATTCCCGCCATTGTGAAGGCGCGGGCGCGCAGCTCCGGGAGCAGCTCGCCGAAGATCTTCGCGGCGATTGCAGGCTTCGCCTTGATAAAGGCAATGGCCTCGTCGTGCGGCGTTGGCTCGAGCAGGAAATCAGGCATGGTCAGTTGAGATGAGGCTTGGCGGATTCGACGAGTCCCAGACTCCGGAAGAGGTTGCGGGCGTTGGCGTGGCCGGCGTGGCCGCGCCAGGCGGGCAGGAAGCGGTCGATGGCGGCCTGATCGCCGCGCGCGCGGAGGATGCGTAGCGTGCGTTTGGCGCGCTTCACGCTGTCGCGCCGCAAGAGGCGGTGGGTGGGCCACATGCGGAAGCCGAGGAAATTCACGCCCCGGCTGATCGGCTGAATACTCCATTTGGAGAAGCGCAGGCCCATGACGTCGGAAACGACGCGGTCGATGTGGCCCTTGAGGAAGTGCAGCTCGTCGAGGCTGCTCGCGAAGATGACGGTATCGTCCATGTAGCGCGTGGCCGTGGTGACGCCGGCTTCGTGGACGAGGAATCGGTCGAGAATGTGGCCGTAAAGATTGGCGAAAAGCTGGCTCGTGAGATTTCCGATGGGCAGGCCGCGCCCTTCGGTGGGGACGATCGCTTCGATGAGGCGAAGCGTGCGTGCACAGGTGATCTTGCGGCGAATCTCCCGGTGCAGGACGGCCCGGTCGATGGAGGCGAAGTATTTCGAGAAGTCCATCTTGAGGCAGAAGACGGGGCCGCGCTCGGCGAGGCGGCGCATGTGCATCTGGGCGCGATTCGCGCCGTAGTGCGTGCCCTTCCCTTTCCGGCAGGCGGCGGCCATCGGGAGCAGCATGGCGTCGAAGATGGGCTCGATGACGTTGCAGAGCGCGTGCTGGACGACGCGGTCGTAAAACGGCAGAGCCATGATCTCGCGGGCCTTTGGCTCGAAAACCGTGAATGTGTGGTAGGGCGGCACGACGTAAGTCTCCGCCTCCAGCGCCCAGGCGATGCGCGAGAGATTTGCCTCGGCGTGCTCTTTGAACTGGAGATGGCCGGGCGTCATGCGCTTGTCGCGACGGGCACGGCGGTAAGCCTCGCGAAGATTGTCCGCGTCGATGATCTGCTCGAAGAGATTGCGGTGTTTCTTGCCCATTACGCGGCCTTGAGTGCGTTGATAATGTCGGTCGCGACAGGCGGACAAACGGCGTTTCCGAGCATCATGAGCGCGTCCTTCTGTCGAGTTGGGAGTTTGTAGACGGCAGGGAACCCCATGGCTTTGCGGCATTCCTCTATGGAGAACATCCGCATCCGATCTCCATCAACAATGGCCCATCGATCACGGGTTGTGATTGTGCCGACAGGCCGCTGGAGCGAGCGGCCGCCACGCTCGTTCCCGTAGTAAGCAGTGAGGAACCGTGCACCATGAGTGGCGCGCCCGGCCTCGACTCGAGTGAGCGTTGCGCTTGAGCGACCCGGCTTGTCGACCGACGACCAGCGTCCGGAATTGAAATCGACGATATTTTCCGCGCCGACGTGCTGCCGAATTGGAAGCTTGAGTTGCAGCGGCGAAGCGCTGCGCGTGCCAATAATAAAGACTCGGCGGCGATGCTGCGGCACGCCGAAATCGGCAGCGTCCACAATGTGAGGTGAGAGCGAGTAGCCGAGCGCCTGCAAGGCGATGGACCATGCCGGGTAGAGAGCCCATTTTAAAAACTCGGGAACATTCTCAACGACGATGTGGTCCGGTTTGTGGAACTCGGCGCAGGATACAACAGCCCACGCGGTGGAGCGCTGTTTGTCGTGATGGGGCCGGTCCTTTCCCCGCGCGCGCGTGTGTCCTTGGCAGCATGGCGAGGCCAGAAGGACATCGTGCTTCGGAACGGCCGACCAGTCAGCTTGATGAAGATCCTGACACGAATGTCGGGCATGCGGGTGATTGGCATGGTGATATTCCACGGCGGCCGGCCAGTGGTTGGCCGCCCAGACGACTTGAACTCCGGCAGCGCTTGCGCCAGCGGTGAAGCCGCCGAGGCCGGAAAATAGATCGATCGCGGTCATTTCGGGCAAAGCGAGGCGCGAGATTCGACGACGGCTTTCGCCGCGCTACTCCTCGTTTTCCTCATGGGGTTGGGTGTTTGCCGAAGCGGGATGAACGGGCTGACCACCTGATTTTTCAGAAGTCGGCCCCGGTGGCCTGGAGTTGACCGGGCCGGGAGCGAGAGACCTGTTGACGTGGAAGTCACAGCGGCCGCGAGCGCCGATGTTGTCGTTGGAGTTGTTGGCGTTGTCGTTGTTGAGCCGGCGAGGGCCAGCGTCGGACGTCCTCCAATTGCCGCTACCCCGTTCATCCCTTTTTCGCGGCCTCCCTCGCCGTTTTGATCCACGCGCCGAGCATTTTGCCGACCTCCGCCAAGTGAACGGCGGCCGTCTTGTGCTGGTTCTGCGAAATCAATTCCCGTTTGGGAGCGGCGAGGAACCGCAAATAGAACCGCAGGAGGCCGAGGCCGGCGTCTGCGGTGTAAAGTCGTGAGAGTTGCCTGGATTTGCCGGCCTCGACGAAAAGCTCGACCTGACCGAAGGCCGCTCGCTGCACGGCGTCGCGCAAGATGGCATGCTTGCGCGGGATGCCGAGCAGGATCGGATAGACGTAGTCCAGGAACGTCTCGTAGCGCTCGACGATGGCGAGCTGCTGGTTGCAGACGTATTCGTCCTGGATGAGTCGGGAGTCGGGTTTCATTTTTCGTCGCGCTTCGCTTTCGCTACGCGCTAGGCAAGGATCAGGTGGTCACAGCGGCCGCGAGCGCCGATGCCGCCGTAGGAGACGCTGGCGAAGACGTAGAAGAGCCGGCGAGGGCCAGCGTCGGACGTCCGCCAATAGCCGCCCAGGATGGCGATCCATCCCGAGGGGCGGATGTCGCGACTCCAGGTCCACATGCAGCCGGTCACCTGTTCGACGCCGACCGTGCTGCGCAGGCCCTTGATGTGACCGGTCTTTTTCGGGTCCTTGCCGGCAGACTGATTTTCGACGACGCCGATCGCGGCCAGCTCGAACTCGGCGGCGCTGAGGAGCTGCTTGCCATGAGCGGCGAGCAGATCCCGAGCGGTCCAGAAATTGAACCGTTCAGCGCGGATGCCAGGGCCGACGAGCGGCGGATTGTCGCCGTCCGCGATGACTGCTCCGGCTCGACTGGTGCCCTCGGTGAAGGCGTTCGCGCCGGTGAGGTAGATGTCGACCCAGAACGTGTCGCCGACGAGCACCATGCCGCGCGGGTCGGGTGCGGAGGGGCGGAACGCGGCGTCCCAGATGGAAGCCTCGACGATCTTGCCGTCGAGGCCCACATGGAACCCGCCAGCGGCGTGCTCCGTGACAAAGTCCTCGTCGTAAGGCGCGGCCTCCGCCCGGAGTTTCCCGGCCTTTTCGACGAGGAGGTAGTCGGTGCCTTTGGCGAGAACCTTCGGAACGATGATCTCGGCGGCTCCGGGAATATCTTCGATTTCGACGCCGGGATTCACGGCGAGGTTGCCGCTATCGTTCACGTAGAACGCGCGGGCGTGAGTGTTTGGTTTCGTGAGTGTTTTCATGGAATTGGATTTTTGGAATTTGCGGCGGACGCGCTTCGCTTTCGCTACGCGCTAGGCAAGGATCAGGTGGTCACAGCGGCCGCGAGCGCCGATGAAGTCGTTGGAGTAGTAGGCGAAGTCGAAGTCGAGCCGGCGAGGGCCAGCGTCGGACGTCCTCCAATTGCCGCCCGAAAGGAGTGCGTAGCGGTCGCTGTCGATGTCGCGCGTCCACGTCCACATGGCGCCCGTGACCTGCTCAAGGCCTACGGTGCTTCGCAGGCCGTCGACGTGAGCAGTCAGCTCGGGGCGCTCGCCGCAGGTCTTGCCTTCGGTCGCGCCGGCCGCCGCGACCGAGAACTCGCCCGCGCTCAGGAGCTGCTTGCCCTGGGCGGCGAGCAAAGCGGTCGCGGCCCACCAGCTGATGTCTCGCGCGATCTTCGCGCCAGGGCGGCTCGTGCCGTCCTCGGCCGTGAGGTAGATGTCCACCCAGCCGACGCCGGGCACGAAGACCATGCCGCGCGGATCGGGCGCAGACGGGCGGAACTTCGTGTCCCAGATCGAGGCCGGCACGATCGCACCGTCAAGGCCGACGTGGAAGCCGCCGACCTCACCAGGGATGCGAGCCATGCTGGCCGCCAGATCGCCGGAGTCGGTGGGGTGAATCGAGTAATCGACGCCTGGCGCGAGCGCGGGCAAGGCGACGAAGGGATTGATCGGCGGGATGTCGTCGAAGGTGACGCCGTCTTTAATGACGAGGCCGCCGCCTTTGACCTCGAAGGCGGGGGTGAATGGGTCTGCTTTTGATGTGATTTTCACTGGTATGGTGTTGGTTGCTCCCGACGCACCATGCCGCCGGGAAATTGGTTACTCTCGGCAGCCTTCGCGACAGGCGCGCTGGAGCTGGCCAGGGAGTTCGTTGAAGGTTTTGTCCCGATAATCGGCAGCGTGGTCGGGGTATTGGTCTTCCAAATAGGCGCGCCACCCGGGCGGAGCGGCGTCTACTGTTTTACTGGCGCCGGCGGCTTTTCGCGCGCCCTTGCCGCGCATCATGCGTGCCTCGGCGACATCGCTCTCGAATTGGTCGGGCTGGAGGAGATTCACCAGGCGAAGCGCTCCCGGATTGCGCTTGTCGCGCTCTATCTGGCTGCGGAGATAGACGCAGACGATGCGGACATCCTCGCCGATGGCATCCGCATCGCGGCCGCGGTCGACGTAGAGATCCCACCACAGGCGTTGGAACTCGGGACGGAGCGCGAGCGGCAGGCCGGAGTAGCGGCAGAACTTCGCATGGAGCCCGGCGACGATTGCCGGGCCGTCCTCAACGTGGCTCTCGCCGCGCTTCGCCGCGGCCTGTAGCGCGTTTTCCGGCGCTAGGTGCCGCTGGACAGCGGAGGCAGCGGCTTCTGCGGAATTTCGGGGCTTCATGGAATTGTTGATTCAGCTCCAGGGCGCGCGGAATTTCTGGACGCGCTCGGGCGTCCAAAAATCGGGATCCTTGGTGGCCTCGAGATGAGCGAAGAGAGAGTCAATGCTCACAAGGATCCTCCCAGGCGAAGGCTGAGAGCCGTCGACGAAGCCGGCCGTGATGAGGCGGCGGATCGTGTCGTAGCTGATACCGACGAGCTTCAGGATCTCACTGATCGGGACCTGGGTGTCGTAGATCCGGACAACTGGCGCAAAGGTGCCGTCGCCAAGTTTCTGCCAGGTGAAGACCCCGGAGCGTCGCGACTCCGGCGCCTCGGTAAGATAGACCGCCTTTTCGCCAGGCGCGGCGGAGACAGTCGTTAGAGACTCCCCTCGCCGAAAACACGGCGTCTTCCCGGTTCCGTTGGCGCGAGCGGGCATGTTGATGATCGCGACGTCGTTCTTCATAGGAGGTTGAGCTGGCGGGGGACGGCTTCGGCTTTGCGGCGGTTGAACTCGTGACGAGCCTCGACCCACGAGAGCGCCTCGTAGGTGCCCTCCCGGCTGGAGGCATGTCGGTCGGAATCTTCGACGGGGTGGGCACTGCCGCCTGCGGCGGATCGAGGAGCGAGGGTGACAAACCCGATCTGGCAAAGCTCCGTCACGCGCGGGCGGACGTTGAGGATGTCCCAGCCCATCGCCTTCGCGAGGTCGCGCGTGGTCGCCGGGCCATGGCGAAGCAGGGCCATGTAGACGGCGTTCCGGTCTTTATTGAGCCGGCCGGCAATGTCCTCCCAGGTCGCGTTGCGGTAGTCGATGGGCTGCATGGTTCAAAACGGAATGTTGCTGTCGTCGACGTCGGAGAAGTCCTCGACAGGCGCGGGCAGCGGTGCGCGGCGAGGTGCGGCGGGTTTGCGGTTCCGGATGGTGAAGACCAGACGCCAGAGCTGCTTCTCGGAGGCGTCTTCGAGCGAGCAGCGGTATTGCGTGCGGCAGATCGCGGCGGCGTAGGCTGGCGACAGACCTTTCGCGGCGCACTCGTGCATGAGCTTGTGGAGAGCGACGCGCTGCGGCTCCGTCTCGCGACGCATGTGCGCCTGCATGGCGGCGACGGGCTTGCCGGCAAGGTCGAGGAAATGGGCCTTCAGCGGCAGGTAGTCGCCTTGCGAGGCCTCGCTGATGCGCCGTCCGCAGCATTTGATGGCTTGGGCGTGCCGCCAGAGATCGAACTTTGTCTCACCGCGGACGATCTGCGGCTGTTTCGCGAAGGCCTCGCGAGAGAGCATGGCGAGGCGCTGCTTCTGCTGGCTCGAGAGCGGGGCAGCGACGCAACTGCGGTCGACGGAATCGGCTGGCACGCGGGAGTTCACGGCAAGACTTCCTCCAGGGCTGCGGCGAAGCGCTCGTGCAGGCGACCTTCTTCGACCTGATCGAACGGGCGAGGCGTGAAGCCAGCGTAGATGCCGCCGAGCGTGCGGCTAATGCGTTGCGAACGCTCGGCGTGCCAATCGCGAAGCTCCCGCAGGACGGCGATGGTTTTCTCGTCCATGGTCAGAACCTCCGATGCGGGGGGATGTGCTGGCCGCGCTCGCGGCGTGGGCGCCAGAGAATTGCTCCGACGGCGAGGCCGGCGCCGATCTGCACGAGCGAGAGCGCGAGCATCACGGCGTAGCCGGAGAAGGTGAACTCGGTGAGAGAGTCGAGGATCTGCTTCATGGCTGGGAGGATTTCGGGTTGCACCGGGCGACCAGCCACTCGGCGAGGTCGGCTGGACCGTGGAAGTTGCGGACGTTGAAGGCGCTCTTGATCGAGATCATCGGCGACTGGAGGTCGAACCGGATGCTGACCGCGAAGTCGTTCGTGCCGGCATTGCCGAAGGCCGTGGCCTCGCGAATGAGCGCCTCCAGGACGAATTGCGTGACCTCGCGCTCCGAGAGCGGCTCGGCGGGCGGCAGGGTGAGGGCGCGGCGTGCGCGCACAGTGGCGCTGGCGGCGTTCATGCGTTTGCTAGATCGAGGTTGATCTGACGGTAGGCGCCGGCATCGTCGCGTTTGTAGATGCGGATATAGCTGCGCGTGCTGCTCACCTGAAGGCTGTCGCCAATAGCCTCCATGGCGCGTGCCCAGCGACCGTCTTTGATGTCGAGCTTTCGTAAACTCAGGATGCGAGCGGTATCGATCTTGCCCGTGCGGTCGACCTGAAAGGCGTCGCCGATGAGGGTGACGATCTCGGGACGAGCCCCATCAGCCCATTCCTTGAGACACTCGTCGATCAAGGCCTTGGCGGCTTGCAGGCGCTCGTCGAAGACGAGCTGATCGGCGATCGCGCGGTGAACCTTGATGCTGCCGTTGAAGCTCACGAGCGTGAGATTGCCCTTCTTTCCTCCGATGGTGGCCCCGTATTTCTCGGCGCTCAGTTCGGCGAAGGCCTCAACGTCGCCGAAGGCTTTTTGGCGGAAGGCACGGAGGCGATTGTTGATGTCCTCCGCGATTGCGAGGAGTTCCGCGAGCAGGCAGTCGCGCTCTTGGTCGATGGGCTTGATCTGTGCCTCGGGGATGAGGCGGCCTTTCGCGTCTTCCCGGTATCCGACGGGGAGTTGAGTATTTTTCATTTGGCTTTCGGTTTAGGTTTGCGGCGGGGGTGAATAAGGCCTGCCTCAGCCAGGGCGACGGTGGCGTTCGCCAGAGCGGGGATGCAGTCGGCGCAGACGGGGCCGAGGGCGTCGTCGACGATCGGCGCGCCGTCCTTGCCGCGAGCGGCGGGTTCGTCCTCGCAGCACAGGCAGAGCGGGACGTTGGTGCCGGGGATCGTGGTCGTCATGCCAGGCTCCTTTCCTCGGTGGCCGCGCGGGCGGCGAGGATACGGCGGTTCGCCTCGCGCACGCGGCGCTCGTGCTCGGCCCGGCAGCGCAGGGCGCGCTCCCAGGCGAGTTCCTTGCCGAGGGTGTCGATGTTGAACCGGCGTTTCTTCGCGCCTAGCTGCACGCAGAAGTAGCGGCGAGGCTTGCAACCGGGGCCTTTGCGCTCGCGGCTGTAGCTGATGCCGGCGACGCCGGTGCGCGACCGGACATCGGTCGAGCGCACGGTGCGCAGGTATGGCCCGCGCACGGCGACCCAGTGCCCGCCGGACTTCTTGCGACCGGCCTTCGCGCCGCGCAGGGCGTCGGGATCGGGCAGCTCGAACCGCGGACGCGTCGCCGCCTCGGCGCGGCGCTCGGGATCGTGAGCAGTCATGCTAGACATGTCTCAAGCCCCCCCCCCCGCACGGTTTTGCGGGCGTCGTCGACAGAGGCGACGGCCTGCTGTTTCACGAACTTCTCGACGCGTTCCTCGATCTCTTCGAGGAACGCGGGCGAGACGCGATTGGCCTTGATGCCGAACTCTGCGCAGGCCGCCAGGGCGAGCCGACGAACCTCGGAGAAGCGGAGCAGGCGTCCGGATTTGGCTTCCGCGCTCATCGGGACTCGACCTCCTGCGAGATGGCGGTAGACCAGCAATTCAGATCGGGTCCGGCGGTGCCGTCGGCGAGCTTCACGACGCGGGAGACCACGTCGCGGACGAATGCGAGATTCCCGAAGGTCTGCACCTTGCTCTTGATGAGCTTGATGGCCTCGGCGACGCCATCGACGGCGGCGACCTCTCGCGGCTGCATGCCGGCGAAGGCGGGCACGCGGCGAGCGATGAGTCGCAGGATGTCGTTTTCCCGGGCCGTGCCGAAGCGAAGGCGCTCGGCGAGGCGGTTGCCGGTGAGCTGGCGGGCCTCCTCGTAGGCCTCGCGCTGGAGGCGCTGCCAGAGGGTGCCGTAGGCGGCGGCGATGAACTCGCCGGGGGTGAGGTTGATGAGCGTCTTGAGCGTGTTGAGGCAACGCAGGCCCATGTGGTGGGCCTCGTCGATCGCCACGCACACGCGGGTCTGCCGCAGGCGCTGGATCACCTTTTCCATGCGATCGACGGCGAGCGTGGGCTGGTCCTTAATGCCAAGGGCGGTAAGGATCGCGCCGAGGAAGGCGTTCGGATTGTCGTTCCACACCTCCATCGCCTCGATGAGGAGCACCCGCGCGCCGAACTTCGCCTGGAGCGCGGCGAGCGACTTCGTCTTGCCCGCGCCGGTGTCGCCCTCAATGAGGATGAATCGGGCGTTCCCGCTCTCGCGGGCGGTCTCGGCGAAGGCCCGCTTCAGCTCGAGCACGGTGGAGAAATCCTCGTAGGTTTCGTCGGCCGTGGTCTCGCTGCTGGCGAGGCTCTCGATCACCGCCCAGACGGCGCGGTAGTTGTCGAGCTGCCGGTCGAGATCGAGCTCGAGCAGGTCGTTGTTGCAGATACGTGTGTAGGTCTTCGTCGAGCCAAGCCCGGCGAATTTCTTCACCATCGCGTTGTCGGACAGCCGCTCGGCGGTCTGGTATTCGCGAATCTGGAGGCCGAGCTTGACCAGCTCGGCGGCGTCGCGGGTGTCGAGAAGCTCAGGCGCCATGGCTGCGAGCGGAGTTGAGGGTGAAGGGAGCGCCGGTGATGAGCGCGCCCAGGCCGCGAGGCTCGATGCTCTTCGCCGGGCGCGGCGTGGCGTGGAGCCCGGCGAGTTTTTGCAGCCGGCGGGCGTCCCGCTCGAGGCGAGAGATTTCAAATTGCTCGTGACGCACGGCTCGCGCCAGGTCGCGGCGACGCTGGCGCGCCTGCCGGACGAGTCGCGCGGCGCGCCAGTTAAGGATGAGTCGGATGAGGGAGTTCACTTTTGGTTCCTTTCTTGTTGGGTTTTGGGTTGAGAAATCAGACGACGAGGAACTCGCCGTTCTCCTCGGCCTCGCGCTCCATGCGCTCGACCTCGCGGCGCAGGGCCTCGTCGGCGTCGAAATCCATGCCAGGGCGGGTGCTTCGTTTCGCTGGTTTGGTCGTCTCGGGCGCAGGCGCGATGTCGCCGCCGCGCACGGACGGGGCGCTGTCGATCTGCGCGGTGCGCCCGGCGCCGTCGCTAGCGCGGGAGGCCTTCGCGATCGTGCGGCCGCCGGTGCCGAGGGCTCGGTAGTCGCTGCGCACGGCATCTTTGAAGCCTTTCTGCCGGTCGAGCGCGCCGAGCATGGCGGTCGCGCCGCGACCATTTTCCATGTCCACGCCGAGCGCGAACTGCGGGCAGCCGTCGACGTGCGCGGCATGGCCGAGCACCTGGTTCGCCCGGCGGCCGTCGGCATGAACGAGCGTCGCGCCGGCCTGGGCGGCCTCGCGGTCGAAATAGACGGCGAAGCGCTCGCCCTCGTGCCGCCAGAGGTCGGGATGGTGAAACCACCAGGCGCCGCGGCTCTTGTCCGGCCGGGTGAAGCGCACCATCACGTGCCCCTTGCTGGCGGTGATCTGCGTGCGGTTGCGGGAGAAAAGGTGGGTCTGCTCGGGGGTGAGGCGGCGCAGGCGCTGCTCCGCGCCGGAGGCACGCCACATCTCTTCGGGCACGCCGTGGTAGAGCGTGCCCTCGACGGGCTCGCTGTTGATGTCGTGGAGCGAGGCCTCGAGGCGGGCGAGGATTTGCTCGTGGCTGAGGAAGTAGTCGCGCGGATCGCGGTGGCCGTTCCGGCACGCAGTCCAGATCTTGTTCGTGGCCTCAAACTCGCCGCGCTTGCGCCCGATCTGGCCCTCGATGTCGCTTTGGAGCGTCTGGAGAAAATTGAAACGGTTCTCGATGATCTTCGTTGTCGGCGACTGCGAGATAATCATCTTGAGGCCGAGGGCATGCAGGCCGCCGAGGCGCTGCTCGAAGGGCGTGTGCCCCTGCTCGATCGGCTCGCCCTGGAGCTGGTGCGATTGCCAGGTGCCGCGCTCCCAGCGCTCGCCGATCATTGGCAGGCCGATGTCGCGATACGACCGGCCGACCCATTGCCAGAGGTCATCCGCACGATAGCTGTCGCGCAGACGCACGAGCAGCTCGAAGGAAAGGAACCGCAGCGAGCCGACGTCGATCTGCGGCAGGAACTGGCCGCGCGCCAGGCGCACGCCGAAGCGGTCGCTGCACGGGTCGCCGCCCCACGGCCAGTCGATCCAGAACAGAAAGTTGGCCGACATGTCGTCGCGCTCGAAGAGGTCGCCGGGCTCGATGCGGCGCTCGCGGCCGGTGGCGTCGAGGTAGGTAAGCGTGCGCGGGCACACGAAGCTCTCGCGCACGGTGCGCGTGGGGCTGCGGTGGAAATCCATCACCGCGCCAGGAACGCGGGCCTTGAGCTGGTCGCGCAGGGTCTTTGTGAGCGTGTGCTTGCTCGCGCGCTTTTTGAGGATGGCGTCGGCCACCTCCGGCCGGCAGCGCGGATCGCGGGCCAGCTTGCGCAGGGCGGTCGTGCCGCTTTTCGTCTTCACGTAGGCCTGCCCGGCGATTTGCAGCTCCTCGGGATTCAGCACTGCGAGCGGCTTGCGCCCACAGTTCGCATAGTTCTCCTCGAGGGCCTCGGGACCGAACTTCTCGACCTTCGTCCGCCAACGCAGCTCCGTCGCGGCATCCACGCCGACCTGCCGGCAGGCCGCCGCGCGGCTAATGCCGTAGTCGCGCATGGTGTGCTCGACGGCGGCGAGGATGGAGAGCTTCGTCTCGGCCAGGGGAGAAAGGCCGACAGCCGGGTTGGCATTATCCCCCCCGAAACTCGCCTCCCCGGCTGCCGGTGATTCTGAAAAAGCCGCGGAGGGAGCCGCGCATGGCGTCTCGCCATCGGATCGGCCCAAGCTCTCGGGTTGGGGACGGCCCCCTCCGCAAATTTCGACGGCGCCGATCATGGCCGGCCTCCGATCCGCAAGGTGTCGATGCGGTTTTTGATCCAGCGCACGAGACCCTTTCGCGCGGCCTTCTTGGCCGACTCGACCGCGAGGACGCACCGCAGGAAGGCGATGTCGGCCTCGTCGCGGAGCTGGCGCTTCGCGGTGGCGACATCCCAGCGCAGGATCTTGCGCGCGGCGGCCTCGCTCATGCCCGGCCTCCCGCCTTGATGGCTTTTGCGATGGCCTGCTGCACCTCTTCCGGCCACGCGAGCACGGCGCTCGCCGCCTCTTCCTGCACGGCCAGACGGGCGCTGCCCTCGAGCTTTTCCCAGCGCTGGTCGAAGCGCTTGTTCAGCGCGGAAAATGTGTCGGTGATGAGTTGGTAGGGGCTGCGGTCCTGCCGATCGCTGCCCGTCGTGGCCTCGCTGCTCGCGAGCCCGGCGACGCAGGCGCCGAGGCCGATCTCGCCGGAGAGAATGCGCGGTTCGAATTTCTCGCGGAGGTCGGGACGGCGGGTAAAAACTTCCCACACTTTGCCGGCCTGAAAGAACAGGTCGCGCGAAAACCCGAGACGGACAGCGATCTCCTCGACAGAAATCAGAGTCGACTGAATCGACGCTGATTTTCGATCACCGCCATTTTTGGGACGGGACGAGGCCGCCAGCGGGTAGGCCAGATAGGCAAGCGCGCCTTTCCCGTAGTGGCGACGATGGACGAGTGTGGCAAGGATGATGCCCGGCGCGTCGACCTCCTCGACTTCCTCGACGGTCACCTCGGTGAGGCCGGCGGCACGCGCCGCACGGAAGCGGTTGCGCCCATCGACGAGGTAAACATAGCCGGGCGCGCCGCCACCGTTTTCGAGAGCGGTGACGATGAGCGGCTGGTCGATGCCGCGGTCGGCAATGTCGTCAGCCAGCGCTGCGAACTCGCGAGAGTCCTCCGGCATGAGGCCGGGCAGGCCCTGCACGAGCCGGTGAAACAAAATGTGGTCGATGGGGATGGTGCGAGTCATGACTTAGTTGGCAAAAAGCTGGTCGAGGCGGAGCTGCTCGTGCTCGGCGCGCTGGAGGTGGAAAATGGCCTGCGTGGCGGTCTCGTGGAGTTCACCGCCTTCTTCGGCCAGATCGGCGACACCGCGGAGCACGCGGAGCTGATTGCTGGGAGAAAGGTCGTGCCGCGTCGCAAGGGCGCGGGCGATGACGTAGTCAATGTCCGGGGAGCGAGTCATGTGAGCTGGAGTTCTTTTTCGATGGCGGCGCGCACTTCCCGGAAACGACCCTGGTTGATGGCGACCGACACCGTCGGGCGGGGGCGGTTGATGCGGCGGGCCAGCTCGGCAATGGTCATCCGATTCCGGCGGAGGAGGGCCAGAAGGACCTTGTCCCGGAAATCTTCTTGCATGCCTGAGGCAATTTGGTTAACGCCTGTCATCGCTTACGAGCGTCAACCTTATGACCAGTCACAACTCAGTCAAACAAAAAGATGTCTGAGGGAGAAAAAATTTCTGACCGAGTCCGCGAGGTCATGGAAAAGTATAACCTCAATCAGACTGAGACCGCCCAGCAACTCGGTCTGACGAGCGGCTCGTATGTGTCTCGAATCCTGTCTGGAGAAAGGAAAAATCTTTCACGCCCGTTGCTGGAGCGGCTGGAAATCCTGGAGAAACGCGGACCTGCCCAGACAATGACGCAGTCACAATCCGTGCGCGACGTTCGAGCCGACGCTATGACTCGCAGTGCCCGCTCCCGGCTGGAACATCGTCGCGTCGAGGCGGGGTTCTCCCGACAGGCGCTCGCGGAAGCGATCGGCTCGACCGTTGGGCATATTCAGGCCCTTGAGGAAGGGAGCGCGCGAATTTCTCAACGCATGGCAGAAGCCATCGTGAAGGCCATCCCCGCCCTCGCGCTCGAGGACCTGCTCGACGGCAGCGACCATCCGCCCACGATCGGCGGAAAGGTCGGCGGTTTCGGACGGAAGCCGGATGTCGCGACACCGCCGGACGTGGTCGCCCGCTACGTGCCGCTGATCTCCTGGGCGCAGTGCGGGCACCTCACCGACTTCGAAGACATCTACGACTATGAAGGTTATGTCGCCTTCAACGTGCGCGACACCAAGGCCATCGCCGTCACACTCAAGGGCGATTCGATGGAGCCGCGATTCCGCGAGGGCGACGTGGCGATTCTCTATCCCTCGCGCAAGCCGCAGACTGGCAATCTCGTGATCGCGAAGATTCGCGACGAGGGCGTCGTCTTCAAAAAATTCCAGATCCTTTCGCGCCAGCCCGCGCGGTTCCGCTTCATCTCCGAAAACCCAAAATACGAACCCATCGAGCGCGCCGAGGAGGAGATCGAGTGGATCTACCCCGTCGCAAACGTCGTCAACAACACGCTATGAAAACCGCCTTCGCAGTCATTACTCTCGCATTTGCCGCCGCCGCTCCGCTGTGGGCCGCCAACCCGCTCGCTCCTGGCACTCGACTGAAGACGCAACCAAGTTCCGTATTGACGGTTAAGCAGGTCATTCCCGGTGAGGGGGTTTTGGCGGTCGTCTCTCTCAACAAGGATATTCACGGGAATGTCTCGACAAGCGGGCTGATCTTCATCGCGTGCTCGACGAACGGAGTCATCGACGGACAGACACTCAAGCCTGTTCCGCCCATCGTGGCGACGGCGGAGAGCTTCTCCTACGAGACCGTCGGCGCTGGCACGAAGACGGTGCAGAAATTCGCCTTCGCGCGGTAGCGCTTGAAAAGTCTCTCCCGCTGGCTCCGCTGCCTTAAATGACGGCGACGGTCGGGTCGGGCAGCGTGGCGGGCGATGTTCGCCCACCTTCTTTTCGCCCAGGCCATCGGGGCGCAATATAACCTCGACGCGAACGGCGCGGTGCTCGTCGCCGTCTCGGTCGTGGCGACCCTTTCCATCGCCGGAGCCGGCGCGCTGATCCTTGCCGCCTTCCGCCGCAAGCCTTCTCCTGACAAAGAGGTCTCCGACGAGATCGCCGAGGCAATCTCCGCCCTCGAAGTCCGCGTCGAGAAGCGCATGAGCGACATGGTCGCGGAGGTGCATCGGCTCAATGCCGAGAGGCGCACGACGATCGCGGGTTTGTTCACCAAATTCGACGAGCTGCGCACCGACACCGACGACCGCCTGCGCATCCAGGCAACGACGATGAGCAAGGGCTTCGAGGATCTGCACCGGTCCCTCGGCCGCATCGAAGGAAAGGTGGGCTAAATGAGCGACGCTGCCCTTGCTCGCAAAGAAGAGTGCCGCCACGCGGTGCTCGCGTTCCTGGTCGATCGGCCGGTCGTTAGCCATTCCGTTGCCGCCATTCGTCGCGGCATCAATCGCGAGGGCGGCGACTTTACCGAGCCAGAGACTCGCGAGGGCGTCGAGCTGCTCGTTGGCCTCACGCTGGCGAAAGACGTTCCGGATCCGCTCGGCTCCACGCGCTACTACCAGGCAACCTCCGCAGGCGTCCTCGCGCACGAAAGGGGGCGGGCGTGATTCTTCCGAAAGGCCGCCTCCGCCGAGTGGTGGAGATCAACGTGAACGGCATCCTCGCCAATCCCGGCACGGCCGACGGCTGGTGCGACCGCGCCGTTACGCTCGCGCACACGAAGTTCGGCATCCACGGCGAAAAGTGGGAGCACTGGAGCGGCCTGCTCACCCGGCACGTCTGGCAGGAGAAGCGCGCGATCGGCGTGGCCGCCCTGGCGGACAAATACCTCGCGAGCGGCTGGCAGGTCTTCCTCCGTGGGCACTCGAACGGCTGCGACGTGATCTGCCGCGCGCTGCCCTACCTGCGCCACGGCGCCATCGCGGGCGCGCAGCTCGTCGCCGCCGCGTGCGAGGCGGATTTTTCCAAGAACGGGCTGAACGACGCGCTTGTCTCCGGTCGGCTCTCGCGAGTGGTGCTCTGCTGCTCTGCTGACGATCGCGCGCTGTGGGCGGCGCGCATTACTCACCCCCTCCTCAATCTAGCCGCCAATGGCTACGGCAGCCTTGGATTCACCGGCCCGCTCGCCGTGGCCGACGCGATCGAGCACCGCGTGCGCACGCACTGGCGCCCGGGCTTTGACCACGGCACCTGGCTCAACGCCGAAAACCTCTTCGGCACGATGACGCTGCTTCACGCATGAACTCGCGTCTCTTCGCCCTCATTTGCCTGCTCGCAATGGTCGTGATGTTCGTCGTCCTCTGCTTCGGCGGCTGCTCGAACCTCGACGACTACGACCGCAGTTACTCCCTGCGCTACGCCGACGGCGACGAAAGCATTGGCGCCAGCATGACTCTCCACCCGCGCAAACCCTACGCCGACGCCCTGCGAGTGCCGCTCCCGCGGCCGACGCCCTCGCTCGATTGGAAGAATCCCGACTTCTACCCCGACTTCGCCACGCCATGACGCTCAACCCTCGATCCATTCTTGTCGACATCGCTGCCGCCGAGCTGGGAGTGCGCGAGACCTCGCGCAACCACGGTGAGGGCATCGCGAAATACTGGCTGGAAACGAGCTACGGCGGCGACGGCTACCTGAACCGCGAGCCCTACTGCTCCGCATTTGCCTGCTACCTCGTGGCCGAAGCAATTCGTCGCGGCGCAGCGCTCGGCGTGACCGCAGCCACCCGCCCGGAGGAGGCCGCGGTGCGGAACTTCGTCGCGTGGGCGCGCAAGCCTGCCAGCGGTTGTAAGGTCTTCGCCCCGCGCGATGGGCAATTCTTTCCGCAGGCCGGCGACTTCGTCTGGTTCAGCTTCGGCGGGGATCACCCGGACCACATTGGCCTCGTCGAGGACTTCGATGGTGCGCTCGTTCGCACGATCGAGGCCAACACCGGGCCGGATGGAGGTCGCGACGGCGACGGCGTCTATCGGAAACGCCGCGCGCTCGCCCTTTGCCGCGGTTTCATCCGCCTGGCATGGAAAGCGAGGTCCGCATGATCGAGATCGCCCAGCTTGTCGCCGGCCTCGGCATTGTCGGCTTCCTCCTTTGGCTCGGCCACGTCCCGCGCGCATGAACCTCGAGGCGCTCCAGGCCATGTGCGAGTCGAAAAACCGCTACCCGACGAAGAAGGCAGCCCGCACGGCGATCAACGCCGCCCTGCGCCGCCGCCGCAAGCGCCCCGAGCACCTTCGCGAATACCAATGCCCCGTTTGTAACGGCTACCACCTCACCCACAAATCATGAACTGGCCCGAATCCTTCGCAATGGTCGCCGCAAACATCGCGGCCGTCGTCATCTTGTGGCGCATCCTTAAATGACCGATCCCGCCCCAACGCGCACCGGCAAGATTGCCTCGCTGCCTGCCCGCATCCGCGAGCAGGTGAACCAGCGCCTGCACGACGGCGCCAGCGGGCCGCAGATCCTTGCCTGGCTGCACACGCTCCCTGAAGTGCTTACTGTGCTCGACGAGAAATGGAGCGAGCAGCCGATCAGCCCGCAAAATCTCTCGGAGTGGCGCGGCGGCGGCTATCAGGACTGGCTACGCAAACGGGAGAATATTGCCAACATCAAGCTCCTCTCCGACTACTCCCTCGAGATCGCAAAGAGCGCCGGCACGTCAATCTCGGACGCTGCCGCCGCCATCGCGGGCGGCCAGATCCTTGAGGCGCTCGAAAAAATCGGCGACGCGCCCGACGGCGAGGAGCGCCTCGTCGGTCTCTCGCTCGCCATCGCGAAACTCCGCGACGGCGACAGCAAGATCCTGCGCGCCCGCATGAGCGAACGCGCCGCCGAGCAGAAGGACCGTCAGCTCGACCTCGACGAGCAGAAGTTTCGCTACCGTGTCGCCGAAGAATTTGTGAAGTGGGCGAAGACTCCCGAGGCGCAGGCTATTCTCAACTCCGCCGACACGGAGGCCGTGCAAATGGAGAAACTCGTGCAGCTCGTCTTCGGCGAGCGGCCGGAAACCACGATCGAATGAAGACGATGCCTCTGAGCCCGCCCGCGACCGAGGCCGAACTCGATCGAGCCTCAACGATCTGGACCGCTGCGCAAGACGCGATGGTCGAGCGCGGCTTTGGTCGCCACCTCTGGGGCGCCCAACAGCAAGCAGGGCACGAGTTCGTCGTGCTGATGCTGAGGGAGGCGGCAAAGACGCCATGAGTGACGCCCTCTCCAATCCCATCGCCGGGATGCATTGGCAGATCGCCATCAATGGCCGTCGCTCCGCAAACGGCCGGCCGCTTTCGGAAAATCACCGAGGCGATATTGCCGAGGCCGATCAGAGCCTCTCCATCTTCGACGCCGCGCGCTCGCTGCTCGACTACGCAGAGCGCGATACATCCGTCGCGTATCCCACCGCGATTCAAATCACTCTTGGTCGGCCGGAGGATTTTTCATCATGAACGCCCCGCTCATCAACCTCCGCGAATATGCGAAAGAGCCATTCTGGAAGGACGACCTTGGCATCATGTTCTGGATCTGGCGCCGGCAGGCGGGGAAGTCGTTCACCGCTGCCGCAAAAGCGCTCCGTCGGATGATGGAGATCCGCGGGCTCCTCTCGGTTTTCTGTTCGGCCTCAGTGAATCTCGGCGTCGAGTTCGTTCGAAAGGAGGCGCAGATCTGGGCTCTAATGCTCGACACCTATCGCAAGGCGGTCGCCGCGCAGGGGCTGATGTTGACGAGCTCGGCGGACAATGATCGGGGCGAGCTGCTCGACATCGACGCCATTGCCGATCTCTTCGAACACCAGAAGCTCGAAACGAAGATCTGGCACGATCGCACAACATACTCGCGCTCGATCGTCGTAGCGCCGAATCCCGATACCGCCGTAGGCTGGACCGGCGACATCTGGTTCGACGAGGTCGGACGCATGCCGGAGTTCAAGGATGTGCTCGAGGCTTGCCTGCCCTTCATGTCGAGCAACCCGCAATTCCGACTGCTCGGCATCACGACTCCGCCGCCCGACGACCAGCACTACTCCTGGGAAATCACGATGCCGGGCGAGCAGGAGTTCAAGACGAACCCTCGCGGAAACTGGTATCGCAGCCAGGCCGGCTACCTTTGCCATCGCGTGGATGCCTGGGATGCCCACGCGGCCGGCGTGCCGATGTATGACGACCAGACCCGCGAGCCGATCACACCCGAGGAGCATCGCCAGCGCGCTTTCGACAAGACAGCCTGGGACCGCAACTTTGGGCTGAAGTTTATCACCGGCGGCCAGGCGGCCGTGAGCCTCGGCGCTCTACAACTCGCCATGGCCGGCGGCCGCGGCCAGTGCCTCGGCATCGACGTGACGGAGGAAATCAACATCGCCGCATGAGCAAGACCCGCCGCAGCGTCCCACTTTCGGACATCCTTCCGCGCGATCTGCCGGCTTTGCTCCACGAGCACAGCCGTCTCGGGATGGGCTACGACATCGCGACCACGACGAAGGAGAAGAGCAACCCTTCCTCGCTCTCCGTGGTCGAGCAGATTGGCCTCGACTACTACGTGCGACTCATCCTGCGCTGGAAGACGGCGGACCCTGCCGTTGCGCGCGCGGTCATTACCGCCGTCCTCATGCTCATCGCCCCGCGCCGGCCGGTGAAGCTGTGCGTCGATGCCTCGAACGAAAAATACTACGCGGCTGACCTCAAGCGCGATCTCGCCGGAATCGTCGTCACCGACCTCGTTGTCTCCGGCGAGGCGACCGAATACCTCGGCGAAAAAATGTCGTTCAAGACCTACCTCGGCAACCTCCTCGTGCATACGATGGAGGAAGGGCACCTCTTCCTGGCCGATCACGTTTGGATCAAGAACGACTTCCGCCTCGTGACGCGTGATCGCGGCGGGTTCGTCACCGAGGTCGATGCTGGCGGCAACCACGGCGACACCTTCGACAGCACGAAGCTCGCGCTGCACGCTCTGATCGGGCCGGGCGGCCCGGTCACAGCCGCCGCGGCGGCAGTTGGAAACTTTGCCCGCCCGTCGACGGGCGGTCGCGTGCTCCGAAATCCCTACGCGCACCTCTTCAACCGTCAAACATCCCGAGTCAATGCCTAGCCTCCGCGAGCGTCTTGCCACCTATTTCACGAGCCTCCTGCCCGTGCGAGTGCTCACTCGTTACAACATGCGCAACGAGCCCGCTTTCGTTGCGAATCAGCTCGATGTCGACCGTCTGCACGACATCCTTCGTCAGGCGGAGGGTGGGGATACCCGCGCGCTCTTCGCGCTCTACCGCGACGTGCTCCTTTCCGACTCGCACGTGCAGACGGAGTTCGCGAAGCGCAAGCTCGCTGTGCTCGGCGAGGCCATGTCGATCACCCCTCGCGACAAGAAAGTGCCGGCGGAAGTCGAGGCAGCCAAGTTCATCGAGGGATTTCTCGACGGCATTCCAGGCTGGCTGAAGGCCTGCTCGCATCTCCTCGACTCAGTCCTCTGGCCCGTCGCGATTCTTGAAAAGGTCTATCGTGTCGAGGGTGGCGCCTACGTGCTCGACCGCCTCGTCGTGGTGCCAGACCAACTCCTCGACTACTCGACCGGAAGCCTGCGCATCCGAGACACGGATGATGCCGGCAATGTGCTCGGCACGACTCACGAACCGGACCGCACACGCTATATCATCCATCGCGGGCACCTTCTGACGACGGCAGACAACTGGGGCGGCCCGATGCGCTCAATCCTTTTCTGGTGGCTCCTTGGCAACATGGATCGCGATTGGTGGGCGCGGTTCCTCGATCGCTACGGCTCACCCTTCCTTGTCGGCCGCTACGACGTGGGCGACAATGATTCCCGGTCGGTGCTCGAGCGGGCGTTCTCGCTCGCGACGAAGCTGGGCGGCCTCGTCGTCACGAAGCAGACGTCGGTCGAACTACAGCAGGCGAGCACGCAAAGCGCTGGCGATGCCTTCGAGAAATTCCACGCCGTCAGCCGGCGCGAAATTTCGAAGCTCATTCTTGGACAGACCCTCTCCGCCGACGCGCAGGCCACCGGGCTCGGGAGCGGCGTCGCGAAGGAGCAGGGGAGCGTGCGGAACGACTTCAAGCAGTTCGACGCGCGGATGTTGTCGGAGACCCTCGAAGATCAGCTCATCAAACAGGGCCTGAAGATTAACGGCCGTGCCGGCGTGCGCGTGCCGCGGGTAAGCTGGGGCGGCGAATCCGCCGACGAAGCGAAAGCAACGGGCGAATTGCTCCAGAACCTCAGCCAGGCAGGACTCGAAGTTGACGACTCCGGCATCGAGACTGTCTCCGATCGGGTCGGCATTCCTCTTCGCCGGGCGAGCCGGCCGCAGGCTCCCGTTGCATTGCCGCTTACCGCGCTTTCCGCGGCGAGTCCACTTCTCGTTGCCTCCCACGATGCGACCGACGCCATCGCCCGCGCCGGTTCCGCGCCCCTTGCGCTAGCCTTCCGCGGCAGCCTCGCGCCGATCCGGCGAATGATTGAGGAGAGCACGAGCCCGGAGGACCTGAGTCGACGAATCCTGGAAAACTACCCCGATTGGCAGGCAGGCCGAGTCGCGGCATTGGCCGAGCAGGCGCTGATCGCTTTCGCCGCCAACGGATGCGCCCGCGCGGCGCGCGACGTAACGACATCGACCTGACGGCCGGTGGCGGAGCGGACGTCGACCGGGCAGGCCCGAGTGAGCCAGATCTCTTTCATGTCCGTGGACGGTATCAGCCGCCCTTGAACATTAGCGGGCAACAACCCTTTCAATCGACCCTTTTCAAACTTTATGCGTCTGATCCGGCTCGCGGTGCATCAAACCAAATCGCACTCTGTAAGGGCATTTCAAACTTAATGCCGGGTCACAGTGATTCGGGTGCGGGTCACCGTAGGGGACGATCATGTCGACCATCGAGGCCCGGTGGAAGATCGGGCGCACCCTGCCATCGTCGTCATACGCGACCTGGTGCAGGACGAGCCCCTCTCGGGGAGTGAAGCCAACGCGAAACGACCAGCCCTGCCACTCGACGCGGTGATCGTCGACGACGAATCCCGGCCCCTCGGGCTGCGCGATCTCCAGCGGCTTTGTGCCGCAGCGCAGGCGATCGAGGAAACGCGGGGCGTAGTTGCCCGGCTCGGGCGGCAACGGCACGACGCCGGTGTCCTCAAGGTGGACGAGTTTCATCTCATTGAGGTCAAAAAGCGCCAGCACTCCTTCGACGGGATGCGCGTAGCCGTTCTCGCCTTCGCCACCGCGCACCCACGTAAGCGCGCGCACGAGCCGACGGCCCGCGTGGGCGGGATCGTCGCTGTGATACGAGCCGGCCGACCAGGGATCGATCATGAGCAGGCCGAAATCGGTGATGCCACGCCGGCGCATCGCATCCTGAAATCGCGGATCCTTGCGCAGCTCCTCCTCGCACTCGAAAAACTCATCCAGCATCACCGGCGGCTGCACTCCGGGCCGATGCACCCAGCCAGTGACGAGGCCCAGCCCGAGATCAACCGCCGCCTCGTAAGTCTGCGCGGTGGCATTGTCGAGCAGGATGGCGAAGGCTTCTCGCGGCATCGCCTCGCCGGCGAGCAGGGAGGCTTTGTCCGGCTCGCGGAGAGTGACCATTACGAAACGTGTCGTCGGCGTGACGTGACCCGACTCCCGCAGGATGGTGACGGCCTGCGCGATCTCCCCGGCACTGAGCGGCGTGAGCGGATGAACCGTTCTCATCTCAGAGGATCGCGGCCTCGGTCTCGGGAATGACCTGCCCGCCGTCCACGACGAGCGTCTGCGCGGTGATGAACTTTGCCTGCGGCGAAGCGAGGAACAGCGCCGCGTAGCCGATGTCCTCGACGTCGCCAAGTCGCTTCGCGGGAATGGCCTTCGACATCGCGGCGGAATACTCCGGTCCAAGCGCGGCAATCCCCTCGGTCACGATGTTTCCTGGCAGCACGGCATTCATCGTGATGCCGAACGGCGCAAGCTCGAGCGCGGCGGTGCGCATGAAGCCGAGCTGCGCGGCCTTTGTCGCGCCGTAGTGCGACCAGCCGGGATAGCCGGTGATCGGTCCCGTGATCGACGACGTGAGCACGATGCGACCGTAGGTTGCTTTCTTCATCTCGGCGGCGGCGGCCTTTACGCAGAACGCGGTGCTGCGAACATTCTGCGCCATGAGCGTGTCCCAGGATTCCTCGGTCATTTCCGCGAGCGTGCAGGATGGAAACGCGCCGGCGTTCGCGCAGAGGATATCGAGTTTTCCGAAGAGTTTCACCGCTTCGACGACGAGCTCCTCGCAGGTAGCCGCATTCGAGACATCGGCCGCGAAAAAAGCCGCGTCTCCGCCCTCGGCGCGAATCTCCGCAGCGCAGGCTTCGCCTTCCGTGACGGTGCGGGAAGCGATGAGGACACGCGCGCCGGCTGCCGCAAGCACCCGGGCGATGCCTTTTCCGATGCCCCTGCTTCCGCCGGTGACGATCGCCGAATGACCTTTGATCGAGATGCTCATGACGGCGGATCGTTCAGGCGGCGGCCTGCTTTGCCTCGGCGGTCGCCGCCTCGACGAGGAGTTTTTCGGCGAGGGCGCGTTTCGAGTCCGCGTCCATTTTTCTGATCTCGTTGTGAAGCACGCGCTCGTTGACATTCTGGTTCCAGTAATCGAGCGAGTCCATGCCGAGCAACGCGAGCTTGCCGACGAATTGGCGGAGCACCTCGTTCGTCGGCCCCATCACCCAGCCAGCCTTGCCGTCACGAAGCAGGCGCTCGAGCTGGAGATCCTTCTTGAAGCCAGTGCCGCCGCAGGCGTGCAACATCTTGTCGCAGACGTGCGCGACGTTTTTCGCCGCCTCGAACTTGATCTGCCAATACCACGGCAGATAACCGGCCCGCGGCAGGGCGCCGAGGTCCGCATGGAGCGACCAATCGCAGTCGTTCGAAACCTGGTCCATCAGGCGGCCCATCTGGAAGGTGAACGCGCGACAGGCATTTGTATCCATGATCGCTTCGCCGACGTAATCCTGGATCGTCGGGTAATCCGCGACGCGCATGCCAACGTCGACGTGCTTCTTCTTCGTCGTGTGGGCCTTCGCGATGTCGATCGCGCCGAGGGCGATTCCGTTCCAGCAGGCGGACGAGCAGAGCAGAAAAAATGGATCGACGATCTCGTCGTTCGACGCGGTGCCATCGCCCTTCGGGCCGATCATGCGCTCGAACGGCAGGGCGACGTCGGCGACCTCGAGGGTGCCGGATTGGTTGCCGCGCAGGCCGAGGGCATCCCACTTCGAAGGTTCGGCCCTGATCTCGTCCTTGAAGATGAGGAAGCACGAAAGATCGGCATAGTTGCCATCAAAATCGGGACTTGTCGTCTGAACGACATACCAGTCGGCAAAGCCCGCCGAGGTGGTCCACGACGCCTTTTTGCGGACCTTCCAGCCCTCGGGCGTGCGCTCGGCGCCGGAGGAAATCGGATACCAGAAATGCGAGCCGGTCTCGGGGTCGGAATACGAGAGCGTGCCGATGAGCACCTCGGCGTCGATCCGCGAAAGGAGATCCTGATAGAGCGGGCTCTCGTGCATGCGGAAGAGAAGCGCGGCGGTCGCTCCGAGGTGCATCACGTAGCACATCGCGGTGCTCGGGCAGCCGTAGCGCGCGATGGTTTCGACGACCGCGGCGGCAAACGTGTGGCTCTCGCCGAGCCCACCCAGATTCTTCGGAACGAACAGGCCGAGCAACCCGAGCGAGGCGAGCGCCTCGAAGTTCTTGCGCGGATAAACGAGGCCGGCGTCGCTCTCCAGGGCATTCGGCCGCAGCGTCGTCCCGCACAGCACGCGAAGCTGCGCGAGGAGCTCGCGCTGCCGCTCGGAAAGCAGCCAGTGCGGGTCGAACTGGTCGCTGAGGCCGTCGGCGATGGGGTCGATCATGGTTGTCCGTCCTCGTAGGGTTCCAGGAAATCGATGACCGTCTGCCGATAGCGCGAGAGGCCCTTGTAATCGGCGATCTCGGGGGGCAGCGACTGGAGCACGCGACGCAGGCGGTTCGCCCAGGCCGGGTTCGTGACGAGCTCTTCGAGGCTGATCAGATACGTGCGAATCTGAAACAGCAGGCCGTTGCTGCGCGGCAGGCGCGGGAGCACCTGCACTTCGACGCGCAGGTGCACCTTTTCGCCGACGTTCTCTGGCGTGATCGTCGTTCGGTCGATGCCCCACTGGTCGTAGGTCTCGCTCGACGTGTCCCAGCGCCGGCCGACCGTCATCGTCCAGTTGAAGCGCTGCCACGGCTCCTCCGGCGTGATGCGGAGCAGGAATTGCTTCGCCCGCTTGAAGACGCCGGCCTCGTGCGCCATCGGCACGGGGCCGTGCCATTCCTCGAACGACATGCCCATGTCGAACTTGAGCGACCAGTCGGCAGGAAAAGTGAGCATGCCGGCGTCGAGCCAGAGGTCGCCATCGCGCACGTCCAGCGCCACCCAGTCGCCCTGCGCCTGCCGGGCGATGTAATCGAGCGGCTCGCGCGGCAACGTGCGCGGATCACCGAAGGTGAAGGTGTCGCGCAGGCCGAGCAGGCGATTTTCCCACGTCCACAGGTCGCCGTCGCGCGTGAGCGAGAAGTGCTCCGGATAATCGGCGGCGTAGTGCTCCATGATGAGTTCGAGCACGTCCCACTGGTGCTCGATCATGTGGGGCAGCGAGAGGTAGCGGTCGGGATCCTGCTCGAGCACGAGGGCCCGCAGCTCCATCTCGGCGACGTAGTGCTCGTCGATGTCGAACCAATGCTCGTCGAACGCACCCGGCGCGCCCTGCCCGGCCTTCACGAGATTGACGGTGTATTCGTAGCTGTCGCCGGTGAACGGGAACGGAAATCGCGCAATGGCGACCGCGCTGTTGCGGAAGCGTTCCGCCATCGGCGGCGGTGGTGCGGAGGCGAGTTCGGAGTTCATAGGTCGAGGACGAGGTGGCCGTTTTTGGCCCGGGAGATGCAGGCGAGGATGCGGCGGTCGCCGGCGCGATCTTCGTCGGTCCAGCAATGGTCGCGGTGATCGACTTCTCCTTCGATGACAGCCACCTCGCACGTGCCGCAACCGCCGATCCGGCAGGAATACGGCACCGCGTGGCCGGCGGCATCAAGCGCGTCGAGCAGCGAACTTCCCCCCGAAACGGAGACATCCTGTCCGGAGCGCGCCAGCCGCGCGACAAACGGCCTCGTGGGCGCCTGCGGCCCGGCGGAAAACCGCTCGAAATGGACGTGATGGCGCGGCCAGCCAAGGGTGCGGGCGGCCGCGACCACGGCATCGATCAATCCTGCGGGACCACACACGTAGACATGCGCGCCCGTCACCTGCGCGCGGAGCAGGGCGACGAGGTCGGGACGCGCGCCGCGGCTCGTATCGTAACCGTGAAACCGGGGGCCGAGGCGCTCCCGCAATTCCGCGAGGAACGGGGCGTTCTCCGCGCCGCGATAGCAATCGTGCAACTCGAAGGAATGCCCCCAGCGCTGCAGCGACTCGATTTGCGAGAGGAACGGCGTGATGCCGATGCCGCCGGCGATGAGCAGATGATGCCGCCCCGTATTCGCGAGCGGGAACTGGTTCACCGGCGCCGCGATCTCAAGCCGCGAACCCTCGCGCACGGACTCGTGCAGGTAGGCCGAGCCGCCGCGCGAGGCCGGCTCGCGCTTCACCGCGATCTGGAAAAACGAACGCTCATAGGGCGAGCTCGTGAGCGAATACGAATTCCGCCTCGCCGCGCCGGCGTCCGGCAACATCACCCCAATGTGACTGCCACCCGAGAAGGCCGGCAGGGCTCCTCGCTCCGGCACGAGCGTGAACCGCCGCACGCCGGGCGTGAGTTCCTCCACGCGCCCCACTCGCACGGGTTGCGCCGTCATGCGAAGAGCTCCTCCGTTTCCGGAACGTCGCCCGGAGTTTCCGCATCGATGCGCACGCCGGCGAAGGCGACCATCAGCCGGGAAAAGTGGTCGCGCACCAGCAATGCCTGGCCGCAGCTCGCGCAGCGCACGGGATTCGTCGTGACGCCCGGCGTGATCGCCTTGCAATGCACGCAATACACCGACCGCGCCGCGCTGCCGGCCAACTCCGCCAGCATCTGCTCCCGACTCATCCCGCACCCGCGGCCCACGCGGCAGCATTCCCAGACGAACTGCTCGGGGCCGGCCACCGCGAGCACCGTCGAGGCCGGGCTGACGCGAAGTTCCTCCCCGAGGCGCAACAGCAACCCGGCCTGATCCGCCATCGCGACCGCTTCCAGAGGAGTCTCGCCGCCACCGTGCAGGCAGACCCATTCGCCGGAGAGAGGGAGCGCGCGCCCCACAGCACGCGCTCCCGATTCACCCCAACTCACCAAAACATGCCGCTCCGCGCCAGCCACCGGGGCGAGCGGCGCGTAGACCGGTTTGCTTCGCACCCAACCCATCGCATTTACCGAGGGCTCAGGCCGAAACGAGATCCGTCTTCCACCACGTGCGAACCTTCTCGGGAATCGGCGTGTCGACCAGGCCTTCGAAGCCGGGCAGGAACGACGGCTCCTTCGGCCGGTGGCCAAGGTAAACGGCGGTGCCGTCGCTCTCCGCGCAGAACATCACGAGATGCGGCGGGGTGAAAATGAAGACATCCCCCGGCTCGGCCTCGTATTTCACGCCATCCTCGTCGCGCACGACGATTTTGCCCGTCACGATCGTCTTCACCTCGAGGTATTCGTAGAAGAACGGGAAGTCGACCGATGGCCGCATCTCGAAGCGGCCCAGCGTGAGCGGCCGCGCCTCGCCGCTCACCGGCAGGTCGATGATGGAACTCTTCAACCCCGGGCACTGGTAACTTTTCTCCAGATCCACCATTTCGACAGATCCGTATTTGAGAAGCTGAATGCCAGGGGTGCTGGAAAGAAAGGTCGGCTCGGACATGATTATGAAGGATTTAAGGTCGATTCCACAAGCAACCGCAGTTGCACTTCAGGAAACAACGAAGCATCGGGCATGCCACCAGCCGACGGTTTTTATCCTTTGCGCGCGGGAACATTGGCACCGCCGCTGCTCTCTTCGACCTCGCCGGGTTGCCTGGGAGGCAACTCTTCGCCAAAAACTGGAAATCAGGGAAGGGAAGCCATGAAGAAGATCGAAGCCATCATCAAGCCATTCAAGCTCGATGAAGTGAAGGAGGCCGTCGCGAGCCTCGGAATCGAGGGAATGACGGTGACCGAGGTGCGTGGATTCGGCCGCCAGAAAGGGCAGACGGAAATCTACCGCGGGAGCGAATACTCGGTGGATTTCATGCCGAAGATCAAGGTGGAGGTCGTCGCTCCCGACGCCGTGGCCGACGACCTCGTTACGGCGATGGCCAGCGCCGCGAAGACGGGAAAAATCGGCGACGGAAAAATCTTCGTCTCCACCATCGACGCGGCGGTGCGCATCCGCACTGGCGAAACCGCCGAAGCGGCGGTTTAGGCCGCCGCCGGCTCGAGCGTGGGATAATCGAGATATCCCACTTCGGTTCCCCCGTAGAAAAGCTCAGGGCGAGGCTCGTTCAACGGCGCGCCGTCCGCGAACCGCCGGGGCAGATCGGGATTTGCGATGAACAGCTGGCCCCATGCCACGGCATCCGCGCCGCCGGACTCGATCGCAGCTTCCGCCGCGGCCTGCGTGAAAACCTGGTTCGCGATATACACGCCGCCGAACTGCCGCTTCAGCTCCGGGCCGAGCTCCGCGCCATCGTAGGCCTCTCTCGAGCAAATGAAGGCGATGCCGCGCCGGCCAAGCTCGCGCGCGACATGGCCGAAAGTCTCAGCCGGATTCTCGTCGCCCATGTCGTGCGAATCACCACGCGGCGCAAGATGCACGCCGACCCGATCCGTCCCCCAGACGGAGATCGCGGCATCCGTGGCCTCGAGCAGCAGACGGGCGCGATTCTCGACCGGGCCACCATAGTCGTCGGTGCGGTGATTGGTGCTCGTCTGGAGAAACTGATCGAGCAGATAGCCGTTGGCGCCGTGGATTTCCACGCCGTCGAAGCCGGCCCGCTTCGCGTTCTCGGCCCCGCGTCGATACGCCTCGACGATGCCTGGAATCTCCGCGCGCTCGAGCGCGCGCGGCGTCACAAAATCCTTCATCGGCCGGACGAGGCTGACATGGCCGGCCGGGCGGATGGCGCTGGGCGCAACGGGTGTCTGGCCATCGAGGTAGAGCGGATCCGAAATGCGGCCGACGTGCCAGAGCTGGAGCAGGATCGTGCCACCGGCCCCGTGAACGGCATCTGTCACCAGCCGCCAGCCCGCGACCTGCTCCTCGGACCAGATGCCCGGCGTGTCCGGATAGCCGACGCCCGTCGGGTCGACGCTCGTCGCCTCGCTGAGGATCATTCCCGCCGAGGCCCGCTGGCGATAATACTCGGCCATCATGGCATTCGGCACACGGCCGGCGCTGGCGCGGCAGCGGGTGAGCGGGGCCATGACCACGCGGTTCGAAAGATGGAAAGCACCGGCGCGAAGCGGGGTCTGCAGGATCGATGACATGGGAATTATTGTTCGGTTATTTTCGAACATCACCGCATTTTCCCGGGCGTCAAATTGGAATGGGCATTTTCGTCCGCGACTTCCGTGCTATGTTGGGAAGTTCGATGAAAAGCTACCGTCATCCCCCGCTCCGCTCCATCACGCTCCCCACCGTGATGCAGGCCCTGTCGGACCCCTGGCGGCTGAAAATCGTGCGTCAGTTGCTCGACGCGGGCGAGCGGGAGTTCACCTGCAGCGATTTCCCGATGGATGTGAGCAAGGCGACGCGCTCGCACCACTTTCAGGTGCTGCGCGAGGCCGGGCTGGTGCGGATGCGCAGTGCGGGAAATACCTGCCGCACGTCGCTCCGTCGCGAGGACGTCGACAAGCGGTTCCCCGGCCTGCTGGAGATCGTCGGGGCCGAAAAAGTCGGAAGCTAGGCGAGACCGACCGCCTTGCGCACGCGCGCCATCACCTTCCCGGCGATGGCGTTCGCCCTCTCCGCACCGGCGCGCAACACGTCGTCCACGAAGGCGGGATCGGCGACGATCTCGGCCCGACGCTCGCGCATCGGCGCGAAATAATCCCACGTCGCGGCGAACAGCGTCTTCTTGAAATCGCCGTAGCCCGTGCCGCCAGCCTGGAAAGCCGCGACCATTGCCGCGTAATCCGAATCCGACGCGACCAGCTTGTAAAGCGCGAGGATGACGGAGTCGTCGGTCGGTTTCGGCGCCTCGACCGGCGTCGAATCCGTCTGAATGCCCATGATCTTTTTGCGGAGCGGCTTCTCCTCCGTGAAAATCTCGATCGTGTTGTCGTAACTCTTGCTCATCTTCGCGCCGTCGAGGCCGGGCACCGTCGCGGTGTCGGCGCGAATGCTCGGCTCGGGCAGCTTGAAAACATCGCCGTAGAGCTCGTTGATCTTGATCGCGATGTCGCGCGTGACCTCGAGGTGTTGCTTCTGATCCTTGCCGACCGGCACGAGATCGCTGTCGTAGAGGAGGATGTCCGCCGCCATCAGCACGGGATACGCGAAGAGCCCGTGCGAAGCCCCGAAGCCACGCGCCGTCTTGTCCTTGTAGGAATGGCAACGCTCGAGCAGGCCCATCGGGGTGACCGTGCTGAGGATCCACGCCAGCTCGGTGACGGCTTTCACGTCGGACTGCCGGAAAAAGCACGCCCGCGCCGGGTCGAGGCCGCAGGCCAGAAAATCGATCGCGAGTTCGCGGGAATGCGCCCGGAGCGCCGCCGGGTCGCGAACCGTGGTGAGAGCGTGATAATCCGCAATAAAGTAAAAGGCTTCTCCCTGATCCTGCAGCTCGATGGCAGGGCGCATCATCCCGAAGTAGTTTCCGAGATGGAGTTTTCCCGAGGGTTGAATGCCGGACAAAATACGCATGGCGACTGAGGAATTAATCACAGTGCCCAAAGGCGGCACAGGGGAAAGTCCCGCCGCCCGCGTAGAGGCCTGGTTTGCTGCCCGGGGCTGGGAAATCTTTTCCTTCCAGCGCGAGGTGTGGGACGCGTTCGCTCGCGGAGAATCCGGCCTTCTCCATTGCACGACGGGCGCAGGCAAGACCTATGCCGTGTGGTTCGCCGCGCTGAGGGACGCCCTCGCGGAGCCCGGCGCCGGTCTGCAGGTGCTGTGGATCACGCCGTTGCGCGCGCTCGCCGCGGATACCGAGGCCGCTCTCGCTGCTCCGCTCGAAGAGCTTGGCCTGTCGTGGACCGTCGCCCGTCGCACCGGCGACACCTCGAGCCACCAGCGCCGCAGGATTCTCGAACGCCCTCCCCACGCACTCGTCACCACGCCGGAGAGCCTCGCGCTGCTTCTCAGCCAGCCGGCCTTCCTGCCGCACTTCACTTCGTTGCGGCTGGTCGTGGTGGACGAATGGCACGAGCTACTCTCGACCAAGCGCGGCGTGCTCACGGAGCTGGGACTCGCCCGGCTGCGAAGCCTCGCGCCCGCCGCTCCCGTGTGGGGACTTTCCGCAACGCTCGGGAATACCGAGGAAGCCGCCGCGACCCTTGGCGGCGTCAGCCGTCCGATGCGGATCGTTCGCGGAAGAACGCCGAAACGCGTGCAGATCGAGACGCTCCTTCCGCCGGCGGACAGGCATTTTCCCTGGGGCGGCCACCTCGGCCTGCATCTCCTCCCGCAGGTCGCCAAACGGCTGCGCGCGAATCGCACGAGCATCGTTTTCACGAACACGCGCTCTCAGGCGGAGCTATGGTATCGCGCCCTCGTCGAGGCGATGCCCGACATTCCGCTGGGACTCCATCACGGCTCGCTGTCCGACGAAGTTCGCCACGCGGCCGAGGAGGGATTGCGCACCGGATCGCTGCGGGCCGTCGTCTCGACCTCCAGCCTCGACCTCGGTGTGGACTTCGCGCCCGTCGACGGCGTCTTTCAGATCGGCAGCCCGAAAGGCGTGGCCCGCTTGCTCCAGCGTGCCGGCCGCAGCGGCCACCAACCCGGCGCGGAGAGCGCCATCTTCTGCGTGCCGGCAAATACCTTCGAACTCGTGGAAATCGCCGCAGCTCGCGACCTCGCCGCCGCCGGCACCGTGGAATCGCGCGCGCCCTTGCGCGCGCCGCTCGACGTCCTTTGTCAGCACATCGTCACCGTTGCCGCCGCGGGCGGATTCCGCGCCGACGCGCTGTTCCGCGAGGTCCGCACCAGCCATGCCTACCGTGATCTCGCGGAGGACGAATGGCGCTGGGCGCTGGAATTTGCGGCGACCGGTGGAGAAACGCTGCGGGCTTATCCCGAGTTTGCGCGGCTCGTGCAGACGGACGGACTCTACGCTCTCCGCGAGGAACGCGTCGCGAAGCAGCACCGGATGAATATTGGCACGATCACGAGCGACGCCTCGGTCACGGTCGCCTTCCAAAACGGCGCGCGCCTCGGCTCCATCGAGGAATCCTTCATCGCAAAGCTGCGGCCCGGCGATCGCTTCCTCTTCGGCGGCCGGAATCTCGAACTCGTCCGCGTGCGCGATCTGCGCGCGATCGTTCGTCTTGGCGGCAAACGCCCCACGACCGTTCCGCGCTGGATGGGCGGCAAGATGCCGCTCTCGAGCTGCCTCTCCCTCGGCGTGCGCCGCCGCCTCGACGCGGTCGAACGAAACGCGCCCGCCGATACCGAGGAAATGCGCCGCCTCGCCCCGATTCTCGCCGTGCAGAAGCGACTCTCCCGCGTTCCCGCCGCCGGCGAACTCCTCATCGAGCGTCTGCGCACCCGCGAAGGCCACCACATCTTCTTCTATCCACTCGAGGGACGCCTCGTGCACGAGGGACTCGCCGCGCTCTTCGCGTTTCGCATCGCCCGTCGCGAACCGCTTACTTTCTCCCTCGCCGTGAACGACTACGGATTCGAGCTGCTCTCGGCAAAGCCCGCCCCGCTGGAGGACGCCCTCACCGGAGGCCTCTTCGCGGAGGAAAATCTGCTCGCCGACATCCTCGGCAGCATTCATTCCGCCGAGATGGCTCGCCGCCGTTTCCGGGAGATCGCCCGCGTCGCCGGCCTTGTGAACGAAGGCGTCGGCCGCGCCCGCAAATCCGCCCGGCAGCTTACGATTTCCTCGTCGCTGCTTTACGACGTCTTCGCCAGATACGATCCCGGGAACCGCCTCCTCGCCCAGGCCACGCACGAAGTCATGGAGAGCGAGCTCGAGCAGACCCGTCTCCGCGAGACTCTCGCCCAGCTCCGCGAGCGCGCCCTGGTGATCGTCGACGCCGAAGCGCCCACCCCCTTCGCTTATCCACTCTTCGTTGCCCGGTTTCGCGAACAATTATCCACCGAGGAGCTCGCGACGCGCGTGTCCCGCATGGAGGCCGCCATGGAAAAGGTGGTCGCATCATGATCGTCGACCTCGCCGGCGAATCCGTCACCCTCGACGCGGACCGCGCCCTCGTCTGGCGCGACATCGTCGTCGTGGCCGATCCGCATTTCGGCAAGGACGCATCTGCGCGCGCCCACTCCATTGGGATCCCACCCGGCACCACGAGTGATGATCTGGTGCGGCTCGACGCCCTGCTCGCTCGGCACACCGCCCGAGAACTCTGGCTGCTCGGCGACGTCTTCGACTCCGAATTCGCCAGCGAACCCGCAACCATCGACGCCCTTGCCGCATGGAGGACGAGGCACGACCGCATCGCGATGCGCATGGTCGCGGGAAACCACGATCGCCGCGCCCTTGCGCTGACGGAAGCCGCTGGATTCGAGCTGCTACCGGACCTTGCCGCGATCGGTCCGTGGCGACTTTCCCATCACCCGCAGGAGGCCCCGGCCGGGCACGTGCTGTGCGGTCACATTCACCCCGGTCTGCTGCTGAAAGGCCCCGGTCGCGAGCGGCTACGACTCCCCGCATTCATCCTCGGAACTCGCCGCAGCATCCTGCCGGCCTTCGGAGGAATGACGGGGCTCGCCTCCTGTGAACTCAAAAAAGATGAACGCGGATTCGTCATCGCCGGTCGAATACTAGGTCCGCTTCACACGTCTTGGACGTAGATTCTAGGGGAGGACATTATGAACGAGACTTTGCTCATCGCGGCGCTGGCCTTCACTCCGCTCACGGCAGTGACCGCCACGAACGCCCGCCGCACAACCGATCACCTGCGCCTGGGGCAGCGCGAAATTCGCGTGGAATTCTTCGCGCCGCACGACGCGCCCGCCTCGCGCACCGTCCTGCTGTTCCACGGAGTCGGCGGCCTGCTCGGGGATGGCGCACTCATGCGCCGGACGGCGCGCGCCCTCGTGGCCATGGGCTTCCGGGCCGGCATCGTCCACTACTTCAACGCCACCGGCACGCTCTTCGCAACACACGCAAATGTCCGTGATCATGCCGGCGACTGGCGGACCGCCATCGAGTTCGTTGCCCGGCACTACGCGGCCGAGGACGGCGCCCCGGTGGGCCTCTTCGGGTATTCGCTGGGCGGCTTTCTCGCCGTCGGCGCCGCGCCGGAGCTGCCGCAGGTCGGCGGCATCGTCGTGCTGGCGGGAGGGATTCTTTCCGAACACGAGTCCGCCGTGCCCGGTCACCTGCCGCCGCTGCTCATCCTGCACGGCGGGGCGGACACCCGCGTGCCGCCGGAACGAGCCGAAGCCCTCGCCCGCCTCGGGCGACTGGCCGGCGCGCCGGTCGAGGCCGTGATTTATGCCGGAGAAGGCCACACGTTCAGCACGCGGGCGGAACGCGATGCCCTCGAGCGGAGTGGCCGGTTCTTCGCCGAGCGGCTTCAAGCTGGCGCCGGGCGCTGATTTTGGCTACCCCTTCCAGCCAGCCTACGGGGGTATAGCTCAATGGTCAGAGCAGCCGGCTCATAACTGGTTGGTTCTCGGTTCGAATCCGTGTGCCCCCAATTTTTTCATTTGGTCGCGGGTTGAGCGCATCCGGGAAGCGCAGTAGAAACTTCGGCGATGATCTCCTTCCTCCGCTGGTTCGGCCGCGTGGTGTTTGCGCTGCTCGTGGTGGTGCTGCTCGCCGGCATCTACGTCGCGGTGCAGTTCGAGGATTGGAAGAAGGGCCGCCTTGCCGAGCTCGACGCCGGCTCGAAGATCGTCGCCACCGCCGCTGGCGACGTCGAATACGCCGAGCGCGGCGCCGGCCCGCCCGTGCTCGTGATTCACGGCGCTCCGGGCGGCTACGACCAGGCCCTGCTCATCGGCGACACCCTCGCGAAGGATGGCTTTCGCGTGATCGCGCCCTCCCGCCCCGGCTTCCTGCGCACGCCGTTTACGACGGGTTTTCTTTTCGAAGACCAGGCCGACGCCCTCGCCGCGCTGCTCGACACGCTCCAGGTGCCACGCGTCGCCGTGCTCGGCTTTTCGACCGGATCGCCGGTCGCGGTGCAGTTCGCCCTCCGCCATCCGGACCGCACTTCCGCCCTTGCCCTCCTTTCTCCGGTCGCGGTGATCTACGATCGCGCGTTTCCCCACGAGCCGAGCCCTCTCCTTTCCGAGGCCGCCCTCCTGAACACCACCGGCGACATGGGCTCGTGGTTCTTTCTCGAGCAAATGCGTCGCGACCCGCGCTGGATGCTCGACGCCACGTTCTCGGTCGACACCGACCTCGGCCCCGCCGCCCGCGGCCGCCTCGTCGACTTTGTCCTCGGCAACCCGTCGCAACTCACCTTCCTCCGCGGCCTGCTGAACTCCCAGGCCCCGTTGAGTCTCCGCGAAAGCGGCACCCGTAACGACATCCTTCAGCTGCGGAGAATGTCGCCGGTGCCCTACGACAAACTCACCGTCCCCACGCTTGTCGTCACCGGCAGCGCCGACGGCGGCCGAAAGTGGGTCGACCCGAAGGCCATCACCACCGCCCTTCCCTCGGCGAGGACTCTTGCCGTTGCCGACGCCGGCCACCTTGTCTGGTTCGGCCCGAACGCCGCCGCGGCCCAACAGGCCGTCGTCGATTTCCTCAAAGCCCCGCCGCCGCTACCGACCCCCACGCCCCCGCCGGCATCATCTCCGACCCCGGCGTCGCCCGCACCCTGACCCCATGGATTTCTTCGAAAGCCAGGCCCGCGCCCATCGGAAGACCAAGTGGCTGCTCGTCTATTTCGGGCTCGCTGTCCTTGGCATCATCGCGACGCTTCAGGCGATCGCCGCCTACACGACCAGCGAATCGTTCTTCGATCCCGGCCTGCTCGGCCTCGTTTCTCTCGGAGTCATCGCCGTCGTCTCCCTCGGCGCCACGTATCGCATCGCCGAACTTTCCCGCGGGGGCGGCGGGGTCGTCGCGCTGATGCTTGGCGGCCGCCAGCTCGCCCCCACCACCGCGGATTTCCGCGAGCAACAGCTCCGTAACGTCGTCGAAGAGATGTCTCTCGCCTCGGGCGTGCCGGTGCCGGACATCTACGTGCTCGACGACGAGACCGCGATCAACGCCTTCGCCGCCGGCAACACGCCCGGTGACGCCGTCGTCGCCGTCACGCGCGGCACGCTCGAGAAGCTCGACCGCGACCAGCTCCAGGGCGTCGTTGCCCACGAGTTCAGCCACATCCTCAACGGCGACATGAAGCTGAACATCCGCCTCATGGGCGTGCTCAACGGCATCCTGCTTCTCGCCATCCTCGGTCGCATCATTTTTGAAATCAGCGCCCGCGCCGGCGCCGGCAGCCGGCGCGACGACGACGGCAAATCCCGCCTGCCGCTGTTCGCCATTGGCGCCGCGCTCTGGCTCGTCGGCTCGATCGGCGTTTTCTTCGCGAACCTCATCAAGGCCGCCGTCAGCCGCCAGCGGGAATTTCTCGCCGATGCCTCCGCCGTGCAGTTCACCCGCAATCCCGACGGCATCGCCGGCGCCCTCTGGAAGATCGGGCAGGATGGCTCGAAGCTGGACTCCGCCCGCGCGAACGAAGCCAGTCACATGTTTTTCGGCAACGGTCTCGCGAAGCCGCACTTCGACCTGTTTGCGACGCATCCGCCGCTCGAGGAGCGGATCAAGGCCATCGATCCCGGCTTCGACTCCGGCTCCATTCGCGAATCCACGCCACCCCCGCTCGAGCCATCGGCTCGCCCCACCCGGGACAACATCGCGGTCGCCACGGCCGTGCTCGCTGCCCTTCCCACCTTTGCCCGCGATGGCGCCCGGGAGACCGCCAGCGCCGTCCCGCTGATCTACGCCCTGCTTCTCAGCAACGACGGCGCCACCCGCGAACGCCAGCTTGCCGCGATCGAGCTCCGCGCCGAGGAACGCGCCGAAGTCGATCGCGACATCCGCCGCGCGGGCGACATTCGCGACGCCCTCGCCGTAATGGATCTCTGCCTGCCCGCCCTCCGCAACCTTTCCTCCACGCAATACGCGACCTTCCGCGAGAACGTCCGCCGCCTGGTCGCCTGCGACGGCAAGGTCGACCTCTTCGAGTTCGTCATGCACCAGGCCCTCGTGCGCCACGTCGATCACTTCTTCACGAAAAGCGCCGGCCCCACAGTGCGCTACCGTTCCCCGGTCCCGCTCCTTCCCGACATTTCCGTCGTGCTCTCCGCGCTCGCGTGGTTTACCGACGAGGCCCCCGCCACTCGCGACGCCGCCTACGCCGCCGGCGTGGCCGCCCTCATGCTCAAGCCGGAGGCCTTCCCCATGGCGCGCACGGATGCCTGCGACTTCCCGGCCGTCGAAACGGCGCTCGAGCACCTCGCCGAGGCCGATCCGCCGACGAAACAGAAAATCTTCAACGCCTGCGCCCAGGCCGTCCGGCACGACGGGGTCGTTCGTCCCCGCGAGGCCGCCCTCCTGCGCGCCGTCGCGGACGTGCTCGGCTGCCCGTTGCCCGTGCTCAATCACCTCGATCCGGAGAACGTCGCGTGAACGGTCGCCTGGTCACTCCCGCTCAGCTCGACGCCTTCACCGCCGAGCACACGACCGCCCATCGCTTCTGGACCGGCGCCGACGGCTGGGTCGAGCGGTTCGACGCCGACTACCTCGTGAGCGCCACCGACGACGGCGCTCGCATTGCCGCCGCCCTGCCCGACTGGCTCGCCGCCGTAGGCCTCACCGCGCGTCGCACTTTCGTCCGCCGGCTCGTCAAGCAGCCCGGCGAAGACGACAAGCCCCGCCTGCTCGCCGGACCGGAGCTTCCGCCGGAAGCGATCGTGACCGAGCGCGGCCTGCGGTTCGCCATCGACTTCTCCGCCGGCTACTCCGTCGGCCTCTTCTGCGACCAGCGCGCGAATCGCGCCTTCCTCGAATCGCTTCGCCCGAAGCGCGTGCTGAACTGCTTTGCCTACACCTGCGCCTTCTCCGCCGCCGCCGCCCGCGTCGGCGCCGAGACCCTCAGCCTCGATCTGTCGCGAAGATCCCTCGACCGCGGCCGTGCCAATCTCGCACTCAACGACCTTTCCGGCGACGGCCATCGCTTCCTCGCCGACGACGTCTTCGCCGTGCTTCCGCGACTGGCTCGGCGCGGGGAGAAGTTCGATGCGATCATCCTCGATCCGCCCACGTTTTCCCGCGGCGCAAAGGGCCACGTCTTCCGCGCCGAACGCGACCTCGGCAGCCTCCTCGCGCAGGCCCTCGCCCTCGCGACCCCCGGCGCCCACGTCCTCCTCTCGACGAACGCCCGGGAGCTCGATGTCGCCGCCCTCGCGGATCTGGCCCGGGGCTTGGAGACATTTGCCGTGCGGCCGCCGGACGAATACCCGCCCGGCGCGGCCTCGGCGACGTTATGGATCACCGCGCCGATTTGAGCCGCTCGCGCAGCCGCACGATCTCCGACCGGCGCAGCGCGTAGCCGCACTGGCGCACGCATTAGCTCAAGACGCGATACGACACTTTCGCCAATGCTATTCCGTTAACTGGTTCTAATCCTAAAGGCTCTCGGTTATCGGCAAGGCGCGACTCGCGAACTTGGCGAACCCGTAAATGCCGGATCCGATACACTTTGGTGGAAATGGACCGCTCCCAGCACGGGAACGACGATTTTTTTCTACGGTTGGCAGCGAATCCGTCGCCGCGACTTTGCTTGTGGATCGAGGATCTTCCATCGTCAACTTAGATTACAGATACGACGAATCTCGATTTTCGTTCGAAACCCCCGCAAATCTGACTCTCTCGGCGACAGCAGGCACAACATATTACATCGCCATCGGCGACTATGAAGCTGCAGCGATTCTCTCGATCATTCATACACCAAAAAACGGCGACGGTGGAGTCGCCACCAAGGCTGTCTTAAAAAGACAGATAGCCTCCCTTAACCGCCAGCTCTCGAAAGCGAGCCACATTCAAAACGACGCAAAACGCGCGAAGAGAATCAAACGGCTCAAGAAGCAAATCTCCCGACTTAAGAAGCAGCTCAAACAACTTTGAGCCCTCGACCCCGGTTTCACGAAGCGTTGCCGGTGTTTCGCAAGTTTGGGCCTCCGGGATTGCCGTCGAGGACACGCCTTTGCGGTTTCGAGGCCAACGCTATGACGTGACAGCCCGTGGGCCATGCTTGCCGGGGCGGCGGTTGTGCTTTAGTTTTTCCCGGCAATGACGCACCGGGAGGCCAAATCGATCGCGCGGGCGTGGCGGAAATCCCGCATCGCCGCGCGAATACTTTTGCGCGCGGACGTCGGCCGGTTGACGGCCCGGGACGTTCGCGTGGGCCGCGCGCTCGGGCAGGATCCCGCCGTGACGCCCCGGCTTATTCAGCAGGCTTTCCATGGATTTCATCTCCGCCATACCCGATTGGAACGCGCCCGCCGGGCGGTTGCTTGACCGTCTCGCCTCGGCATTCGGCGAGACGCCGAAACGAACGATCGTAGTTTTTGGATCGTCACCGCTCCAAATCTTCCTGGACCCATCCTTTCTGAGCCAGGACTGCGATGTCGTCGGCGAGCGGGATTTAGAGGCAATTTGCCAGCAGATCACTTTGCCGACGGCTAATGGCGATCTTGCCTTTCAGGTCTGCGATGCGCTGACATTCCGCACGGCGCAGGGGTGGGAGACGCGGGCGCGGCGGGAAGTTCGCCAAGGACACACGTTCGTGTTTCCGCATCCGTGGGACATCCTCGTGAGCAAGATTGGGCGGCTGGAGGAGAAGGACCTCGAGGCATTTCGCCTCGTGATCCGCAAGACGGGCGGCCCGACGGCGGAGGAGCTCAAACGGCATCTCCAGCTCGCGGTGGATTTGTTCCGTCCGAATTTCGACGAGGAACGCGGGGCGGATTACACGACGCAGACACGAGTGCTTTGGCGGACGATTTACGGCGCGGAGATCGACGTGCGGACGGAGATCATCCGGCCCGCGCTGGCGCGACGGCAGGCACAATACGATGCGGATGCTGGCGATCCCGCGTGGAAGGAACGGCTGCGGCAGCTGGGGGAGAATTAAATCTCTCTGGTCACGATCTGGACGGCCGGAGACGGGATCGCTTACGAATGTAGCGATGCCATCCGAGTCCGCCGAAATTTCCGTCGAGGGTTCGCGCATCCGCCTGAAAGGCCGGCTCGATGCGCCGGGCACGGCGAAGGTCTGGAATCGCGCGGTGAAGGCCGCGGACAAAGGCGCCATCGTCGATGCCTCCGGCGTCACGTATTGCGACTCCGCCGGAGCGGCCCTGTTCTACGAGCTCGAGCAGGGGCGCGGCGCGAAGATCGAGAATCTCTCGGAGGATACCCGCAGCCTGCTGAAACCCTACGGGGAGGACGCTTTTCCCAAGCTCGATGGCGGGAAGCAAAGGCACGAGTCCGCGCCGGTCGCGATCGGCCGCGTCGCCGTTGCGCTTGCCGCCGACCTTCGCGAGCAGCTCACCTTCACTGGTCAGGCGTCCGTGGCCCTGCTCGCCGGCGTGATGAATCCCGGCCGCGTGCGCTGGGGCGACATGTGGCACACGGTCGAGACGGCCGGCGTGAACGCCCTCGTGATCGTCGGGATGATCGGCTTCCTCACCGGCATGATCATGGCGTTCCAATCCACCGTGCCGCTGCAGCAGTTCGGCGTGGATATCTTTGTCGTGAACCTCGTTGCGCTCGCGATGCTGCGCGAGCTGGGCGGCATCATGACGGCGATCGTCCTCTCGGGCCGCTCGGGCTCCGCCTTCGCCGCGGAAATCGGGACCATGAAGGTGAACGAGGAGGTGAACGCCCTCACCACGATGGGCATCGATCCCGTGCGTTTCCTCGTCGTGCCGAAGGTGATGGCCGCCATCATCGTCACGCCGCTTCTCACGATCTACGCGAATGTCATCGGCATCGCGGGCGGCCTGATGGTCGTGATGATCTTCGGCCACCCGTGGGCCGCCGTTTACAACCAGCTCCTCGGCGCGGTAACGATGAACGATATCTTCGCCGGCCTCATCAAATCATTCTTCTTCGGCGCACTCGTCGGCGGCATCGGCTGTCTGCGCGGGTTGCAAACCAAGTCGGGCGCCAGCGCGGTGGGCGAGTCGACCACGCGCGCCGTCGTGAGCGGCATCTTCCTCATCATCCTCGTGGACGCCATTTTTGCAGTCGTTTTCTATGCCATCAAACTCTGAGGCGCCCGCCAACATCATCGAGGTGCGCGACCTGACGGTCGGCTACGGGGACGTGGAAGTGCTCAAGGACATTTCCTTCGACGTGCGGCGCGGCGAGGTATTCGTGATTCTCGGCGGCTCGGGCTGCGGCAAGAGCACGCTGCTGAAACACATGATCGGCCTCTTCCCTCCGATGAAGGGCTCGGTGAAAATCGAAGGCCGCGATCTCGTTACCGCCGAGGGCCGGGAGCGGCAGGACATCCTCAAGCGCATCGGCGTCTCCTACCAGAGCGGCGCGTTGTTCGGCTCGATGACGCTGGCGGAGAACGTGCAACTGCCGCTCACGGAATACACCGACCTTCCGCCCGCCGCCCTGGATCTCCTTGCGTGGATGAAGCTCCGCCTTGTCGGCTTGGAAAAATCCCGCGCGAAGCTCCCGAGCGAGCTGAGCGGCGGCATGCAGAAGCGCGCCGCCATCGCACGGGCCATGGCGCTCGACCCCGCCGTCGTCTTTCTCGACGAGCCCTCCGCCGGGCTGGATCCGATCACTTCCGCGGACCTCGACGCGCTCATTTTGCGCCTGCGGGAAACGGTCGGAACGACATTCGTGATTGTCACCCACGAGCTGCCCAGCATTTATGCGGTGGCAGACCGCGTGATCATGCTCGACAAGGAAACCAAAGGAATCATCGCCGAAGGCCGGCCCGAAGACCTGCGCGATCACTCCGACGTGCCCTTCGTGCGGCAGTTCTTCCATCGTGAAGCCACCGAGGAGGCCGCGGCGTGAAAGAGGCGAGCTACTTCCGCATCGGCCTGTTCATCATCGTCGGCCTGCTGCTGCTGGCCGGCGGTCTCGTGATTTTTGGCGTCGGCCAGTTCTTCAAGCCGAAGATCACGCTCGAGACCTACGTCGACGCCACGGTGCAGGGCATCGAGATCGGCTCACCGGTGAAATTCCGCGGCGTGACCGTCGGCAAGGTAAAGAGCGTGGGCTTCCTCTTCACGGAGTATCCCGAGGTCGACCGCAGCACCGTCGCCAACTACGTCGTGATCCTCATGGAGATCGAGACCGAGATTTTCCCTGGCATGTTCCAGGAAGAAAATCTCCAGCCGCTGCTCGACCGCAGCATTGCCCGCGGATTGCGCGTGCAGATCGAGCCGCAGGGCATCACCGGGCTCAACTACATGGAGATCAACTACCTTCCGCCCGACCGATTCGCCCCGATCAAGATCAACTGGAAGCCGCGGAACTACTTCCTGCCCTACGCCCCGGGCGAACTTACGAACATGCTCGATTCCGTGAACAGGATGATGAAGGAGGTCGAGAACCTGAACATCAAGGGCATCAGCGACAATCTCGAGACGCTCCTCAAGAACGTGAACCAGGTCGTCACCGACGCCCAGATCGAGAAGCTCAGCCGCGACGCGCAGGATCTTTTCAGCTCCGTCGCGAAGGCCGTCGAGGACGCGAAGGTGAAGGAGTTGAGCGCCGACACGCGCGCCCTGCTGGCCGAGGTGCAGAAGTCCAACGACCAGGTGCGGAACATCCTCACAAACGTCGAGCCGGCCTCGCGCCTGAACGCCGACGACATCGCCGCCACGCTCGCGAACCTGCGCATCATTTCCGAAAACCTGCGCGCCGCCAGCGCCGACCTCGCGCGCGATCCCTCGAAGCTGATCTTCAGCAAACCCCCCAAACCTTCGAAGGTGATGGAGCCCGAACCCGCCCGCAAACGATGATCCGCGCCGCTCTTCTCCCCCTGCTCGCCGGCTCCCTGCTCCTCGCGGGTTGCGGGTCGTTCACCCCGCCGCCGAAGCCCCGATATTTCACCCTCGATCCCGGCAAACCCGCGTCGCTCCGGATGCTGCGCGCCGGCGATCTGCCGGCCACGGCAGCGGTGAGCTTCGTCGACGTCGCCGCTCCATTCGCCGCCGACGGCTTCGTTTACCAGACCGGAAACCACCGCTGGGAGGTCGATCCCTACAACCAGTTCCTCGTCTCACCGGCCGACATGATGACGTCCGTGCTACGGAGTTGGATGCGCGACTCGGGCCTCTACGGCGAAGTCGCCGTCCCCGGAGCCGGCGGCGGGCAGGATTACTTCATCGATTGCGATCTCACGGAGCTCTATGGCGACTTCCGGACGGGCTCCCCCACGGCCACGCTCACGCTCCAGGTGCAGGTCTCGCGGCAGACGGACAAGGGCCGCGTGATCGCGCTCCGCAGGAATTTTACCAAGACAATTCCGGTGGCGCGACGCACGCCGGAAGCTCTGGTCGAAGCCTGGAACGAGGCCCTGCGCCAGGAGCTAAACCTGCTTCTCCGCGTGCTGGGCGAGTTGCGGAGCTGATTCCCGCTCGAGCCGCGAGGCGGCCAGCAGGATGCCCGAGGCTTTGTCGAGCGTCTCCTGCCATTCCTGCTCCGGCTCCGAATCTGCGACGATCCCGGCGCCGACATGGAACGTCGCCTCGCCCTCGGTCATCACGACCGAGCGAATGGCGATGTTGAAGTGACTCTCCCCGTTGTAGCCCAGAAAGCCGACCGCGCCGGTGTAAATGCCCCGCGGCGCGGGCTCCAACTCGGCAATAATCTCCAGCGCACGCTTCTTCGGAGCGCCGGAGATCGAGCCGCCCGGAAAACACGCCGCCAGCGCCTCGACGTGCGAGACCTCGGGCCGCAGCGTGCCCTCGACGGTGGAAACGAGGTGAAACACCTGCTCGAACCGCTCGAGATGCAGCAGATCGGTGACGTGCACGCTGCCGTATTCGCAGACACGGCCGAGATCGTTGCGCTCGAGGTCGGTGATCATCACCAGCTCCGAGATTTCCTTCGGTGACGTGATCAATTCGTAGGCGGAGCGCTCGTCCGCATCGCCGGCTTCCCGTCGCGGACGGGTGCCTTTGATCGGGCTCGTCTTCATCTGCCGGCCGCTCATCCGCAGAAAACACTCGGGCGACGCCGACAGGACGGTCGTCTCGCCCAGCGCGAAATATCCGGAATACGGCGCCGGCGAATAGTTCCGCAGCGCCGCGTAAAACGGCCACGCCTCGCCCGCCCAGTCGGCCCGAAAGCGATGCGCGAGGCACACCTGATAAATGTCTCCCGCGGCGATGTAGTCCTGCGCCCGGCGCACCATGCCGCAATACGTCTCCCGAAGAATGTCGGGCCGGAAGTCCAGAGGGGGGCCCGATGCCGGCAGCGCCCTCCCGGGCAGCACGGGATCGCCGAAGGCCAGCCAGCGATCCTCGGCATGGACATAGGCCAGCAGGTCGCGGTAGAGCCCGAACCGATACGAGCCGTCGAAGGCAAACCAGCCGATCGCCGCGCCGTGCGGCAAGCCGGAGTCGCCATGCTCGACCTCCCGGGCCGCGAGCGCCGCCTGCAGGCGCGGCCAGTCCGACGGCCCGCCCTCGAGGATTTCCTCCGGTTCACAGGCCAGGATCGACACCGCCGCCGGCCCTTCGAGCGAGGAATCCAGAAACACCATGCCGCGACGACCCGCCAGGCCGGCGGCCGCTTCCACCGGGGTCAGCGGAAGCGCAATCTCGCGAAACTGGGACGGGCGGCGGGTCATGGGTGACGGCTTGCCAAGACAGAATAAACCTGTTTCGTTTGCAAGTCCCAGTCGCCTGCCGCTGTTAACCGCGATCCATGAAGAAACGCCTGCTCCCGCTCACCGCCGCCTCCCTCATTGCCATCGTGCACCCGGCGCTGTCGCAGGAACCCGCCGCCAGCGCGACGCCCACACCTCTTCCGTCGCCTACGGCGACCCCGGCTCCCTCTTCGACTCCCGCCACCGCCGGCGCGGAGGTCGCCCCGGCCGCAGCCGATTCCAGCTCGAAGGCCTCGACCGCCTCGCCGGCGGAAATCGAAGCCGCGGGAAAAGCCGACGCGAATACGGTGGCGGAGTCTCCCGAGGTGCCCGGTGATCAGGCGCCCTCGCCCGTGACGGCAACGACTTCGGACTCCGAAGCCGCCGGTAACGTCGCCGAGCCTTCGCCCAGCCCTTCCGCCTCCCCCGCCGCCGCAAGCGACGCCGATATTCTTCCCGAGCCCACCGACGCGAGCCTCGGCGCCCCGCTGGAGCCGCCGCCCGACGCTCCGCTGCCGACCAACGACGTCTCGCCCTCCGACCTGCCGAATCCCGACAGCCTCATCCCTTCCGGCGTGTCCGATTCGGATTCCGAGCTCACCCCGCCGGCCGCGCCAACGGTGCGCGAGAATAAATTCGACCAGGATCGCAAACTTCAGGTGCGCTATCAGGAAGTGAAGCTCCAGGCGCTCAAGGATCCGTCGATTCGCAGCCTGAACGAACAGGCCGAGAAGGCGAAGACCGATGAAATGAAGCGGCAGGCGCTGCGGGAATACTACCGTCTGCTTTTCGCAAAAATGACGTCCATCGACGCGACCTTGAAAGACAAGTGCGACACGATGGAGCAGGCGTATCTCCGCCGCCTCGGCCAGTATCGCGTCTCGCCGTCGATCCCGCTCCAGCCGCCGCCCACTCCCGAGCCACTCGCGAACTGATCGCGGCGACCCGTTCGCCGGGTCGCGGCTATTCGCTGGCCACGACCGAGCGCACGCCCTTCAGGTTCGTCCTGAGCGGCGTGAAGTCCCACAGGAAAAAGCCGCCTCGCGGACGCGGCCCGATGCTTTTCTCGAGATCGAGCTGGCGCGAAATCATGCCGATCGAGCGTCCCTTCGAACTCAGGCGATCGATGTCGATGCCGGGATAAATCGGAATTCCCCGCGGATTGATCCCGGGATTCCGCCACCACCGGAGCAGCGCCGAGAAGCTCTGCGGCCCGCCGTCATCCCAATAAAGCTGCGGCGCGAGGTAATCGACCCAGCCCTGCTGCAACCACGCGACGGGGTCGGAATACAGCTCGTTGAGCTGATCGAGCCCGGCTTTCACATCCGAGGGCTGCCCCTTCGTGTAAATGCCGAACGGGCTGATGCCGAACACGCATCCTGGGCGCGAATGCGTGGCCGCGGCGAGGCGCTGCACCATGGTATTCACGTTGTGCCGGCGCCAGTCCGCCCGGCCGAGCTTGCCGCCCTTCGCCTGATAACGCGCGTAGGTCGCCGAGTCGGGGAAGCTGCCGCTGTAAGTCTCTGGATACGGGTAAAAGTAGTCGTCGAGATGGATGCCAGCCACCGGGTAGCGCCGCACGATGTCCCGCACGACGGCGACGACGTAGTCCTGCACCTCGGGCGAGCCCGGGTCGAGCCACAGCATCCGCTTCAGCCGACGAATGCCGCTGCCGAGATGATTCGCGACGTGCTTGCTCGCGCGACTGTCCGAGGCGTTCGTCGCGGCGCGGTAGGGGTTCAGCCACGCGTGGATGGCGATGCCGCGCTTGCGCCCCTCGGAGATGAAGAAGGCGAGCGGATCGTAGCCGGGCGAGCGTCCCTGCGTGCCGGTGAGGAACCGGCTCCACGGGTCGAAACTGGATTCGTAGAGCGCATCGCATTCCGGTCGCACCTGCACCATCAGCGCATTCAGCCGCGCCTTCTGCGCGACATCCAGGATGTTGATGATCTGCGCCTTCTGCGCCTCGGCGGAGAGACCCGGCCGCGACGGGAAGTTCAGGTTGAAGACGGTCGCGACCCACGCCGCGCGCATTTCGGCATGAACCGCCGAGGTCAGGGAAAAAAGGATCGCCGCAAGAATACAGAGCCGCTTCAGCATGGCCGCGATGCTAGCGAACCGCGCCGAATTTCCCACTTCCAAAACGCCTAGCCCCGGCGCTCGCGGGCGCGACGTTTCTCCTGCGCGAGAAAGAGCGGCAGCAGCTTCGCCTCGATCTCCGCAAAGGCGGCAGCGAGCCCCTCGCGCTCGTAGATGCGGCCAATGCCGGCCTCGACCTCCGTGGGATTGCCGAGCGCGCTGAGGAACTGGTTCGAGGTAAACGCCGTGAGCCTCCCGGCATCCATCTCACCGTATTCCCGGAGGATCCACTCGCGCACGTAGAGCGTGAGCACGGCGTCGCCGGTCCAGGCGGCGTTACGGACCTCGGCGGGGAGCTTTTTCGGCATGCGGGAAAATCTCGCGTGGCGGCGGGCGCGGAGGCAAAGCGATATTTCCTCCGGGCACGGATTTCGCTACACCGGGCGACATGCGCGACGAATTCATGCAGGCGGCGATCGACGAAGCAAAGCTCGGCCTTGGCGAAGGCGGCATCCCGATCGGCTCGGTGATCGTGCATCAGGGCAGGATTCTCGGCCGCGGCCACAACATGCGCGTGCAACTGGGCGATCCGTTGCTTCACGGCGAGATGAGCGCCTTCAAGGACGCCGGACGCCAGCCCGCGAGCGTCTACCGCGAATGCGTGCTCTACACGACGCTCTCGCCCTGCCCGATGTGCAGCGGCACCTCGCTGCTCTACAAGATTCCGAAGATCGTGATCGCCGAGAACGTCACATTCATGGGCGGCGAGGACTGGCTGCGCCAGTCCGGCGTGGAACTCGAGGTCCTGCAGGACGAGGAATGCATCCAGCTCATGCGCGACTTCATCGCCGCAAAGCCCGAACTCTGGAACGAAGACATCGCGGTCTAAAGCGCTCGCCTAAATCTCGACGCGGAATTTCTCGTCGGCCTGGACGTCGAGAACGAACGCCGCAAGCAGGTTGGCGAGCGCGTCGAGGTCGGACAACTCGATGACCTCGACGGGCGAGTGCATGTAGCGATTCGGCAGCCCGATCGATGCCGTGGGAATGCCGCCGCGCGTCACGAAGACCGCGTCGGCGTCGGAGCCGGTCCATCGGGGATTGATTTCCGCCTGAAGCGCAATGCCCGCCTTCTCCGCGACGGTGCGCAGGCGGCGATTTACGACGGGGTGATTCGCGCTGCCGATGGAAATCACCGGCCCCTTGCCGAGGCGCACATCGCCGTGCTTCGTCTTCGACGCCTGCGGCGTGTCGGTGGCGTGCGTGACGTCGACCACGAGGGCCACGTCGGGTCGCACGGTGTAGGCGGCCATCGTCGCGCCATAGAGCCCGTTTTCTTCCTGGATCGTCGACGTCGCGATCACGCAGGCCTGCAGTTCGTCCCGCCGCGCAGCGATCCGGCGGAGAGCCTCGGCCGCGGCCCAGGTGCCGATGCGATTGTCGCAGCCGCGGGCCGCAATGCGATCGCCGAGCAGCGGCAGCACCCCGGCGGAATACGTGATGGCGTCACCCACGGCAACGACGGCCTCGGCCTCCGCCCGCGAACGCGCGCCGATGTCGATCGTGAGCTCCTCGATGTCGGGCACCTTCTTGCGGTCGTCCGGCTTCTGGAGGTGAATCGCGAGCTGGCCGGTCACCCCGGGCACGCTGCCATTGCGACCGTGCACGATCACGCGCTGCCCGCGAATGAGCGCCGGGTCCACGCCGCCGATGCCCTTGAAGTAGAGGAAGCCGTCGTCGTTGATGTAGCCGACCATGAAGCCCAGCTCGTCCGCGTGGCCCGCAAGGAGGATGCGCGGCGTGCCGGCCGGGTTGAGCGTCGCCCACGCGTTGCCATAGCTGTCGCTCTCGAACGTATCGGCGTGCGGTCGCACGTGATTGGCCCAGACGCGTTGCCCGGCGGCTTCGAATCCGGAGGGCGAAGGGGTTTCCAACAAACGGGTGAGAAAGTCGCGGGCGGGATCGGTCACGGGAAAAAGAGGAGTCGAACTATGAACTCCGAAGGCGATTCCCGGCGCAACCCGAAATCCGTTTGCAGCCACGGACCCACTCGATTAATTTCGGGCCTCTTCCGCGCCGACCCCCTGAGAGAACATCCCCACTGGTTGGGGTCGACGGGGTCGAAAGAACGAGGCTTTCATGGATTTTCGAGACCCCAAGTATTTCATCAATCGCGAGCTGAGCTGGCTGGAATTCAATCAACGCGTGCTCGACCAGGCCCTCGACGAGTCGAACCCCATCCTCGAGCGCCTCAAGTTCCTCTGCATCGTCAGCTCGAACATGGACGAGTTCTTCGAGGTGCGCGTCGCAGGTCTCAAGCAACAGAAACAGACGCACACCCACGAGACCGGCCCGGACGGCCTCTCCGCCACCGAATCGCTTGCCCGTCTCTCCGAACGCGTGCGGCGCATCGTGGAGGACCAGTATCGCTGCTGGCGCGAGCAGCTGCGCCCCGCCCTCGAGGCGCAGCGCATCGCCTTCCACTCCTACAAGGAGCTCTCCGCCGAGGAGCGCGAACACTTCGACAACTTCTTTGCGAAGCAGGTCTACCCCGTGCTCACGCCACTCGCGATCGACCCGGTCCACCCGTTTCCGCAGCTCCTCAACAAGAGCCTCAACGTCATCGTGGAGCTCGAGGGCGACGATCTCGAGACCGACATCGCCGTCGTCCAGGTGCCGCGCATTCTGCCGCGCGTCGTTCCGTTCGCAAAGCACCAGCCCGATGGCGAGGACTACGTCTTTCTCGGCGGCATTATCCAGGCCCACGCCAACAAGCTCTTCAAGGGCGTGAACGTCAAGGGCGCCTACCTCTTCCGCGTCACCCGCAACAGCAATCTCTACTACGACGAGGAAGAAGTGCAGAACCTCCTGCACGCCATCGAAGCCGAATTGCGGAGAGTGAACCGCGGCGCCGCCGTGCGGCTCGAGGTCGAGCACGATTGCCCGAAGCATATCGTCACCCGCCTCACCGAACTCTTCAACCTCACCGCCGAAGACGTCTTCCGCATCGAGGGCCCGCTGAATCTCACGCGGCTCATGCCGCTGGCCCTCCAGATCGATCGGCCAGATCTCCGCTACAAGCGCTTTTCGCCAAATACCGTCGTCTCGCTGGAAGCCGAGGCCGACCTCTTCTTTCACATCCGCAAGGGCGACATCCTCGTCCACCACCCCTACGATAACTTCCAGACCGTCGTCGACTTCCTCGCCCTCGCCGCGGAGGATCCTCACGTCCTCGCGATCAAGCAGACGCTCTACCGCACCAGCTCCGATTCGCCGATCGTCCAGTCGCTCATCGAGGCCGCCCGCAACGGCAAGCAGGTCACCGTCGTCATCGAACTGAAGGCCCGTTTCGACGAGGCCGCGAACATCAAGTGGGCCCGCCAGATGCGCGAAGCCGGCGTCGACGTCGTCTACGGCGTCGCGGGCCTGAAGACCCACGCGAAGGCCGCGCTCGTCGTCCGCAGCGAAGGCGACGGCATCCGTCGCTACGCCCACCTCGGCACCGGCAACTATCACCCCTCCACCGCCCGCATCTACACCGACCTCGGCATCTTCACCTGCCGCGAGGATGTCACCACCGACCTCGCCGAGCTCTTCAACCTGCTCACCGGCGTCTCGAAGTTCTCCGGCATGAACGAGCTGCTCGTCGCGCCCTTCAATCTCCACACGAAGTTCATCGAGATGATCGATCAGGAGACGCGCAACGCCGTCGCCGGCAAGCCTGCGGGCATTTTCGCCAAAGTGAACGCCCTCATCGAGGAAGGCATCATCGAGGCGCTTTACCGCGCCTCCAGCGCCGGCGTGAAAGTGCGCCTGCTCGTCCGCGGCATGTGCGCCCTGCGCCCCGGCGTCAAGGGTGTGAGCGAGAACATCGAGGTGCGCAGCCTCGTCGGGCGATTCCTCGAGCACAGTCGCGTCTTCCGCTTCGAGAACGGCGGCGAGCCGAAGCTCTACCTCGGTAGCGCCGATTGGATGCAACGTAACCTGATGCGCCGCGTCGAGACCGTCTTCCCGATCGTCACCCCCGGCATGCGCGACCACGTCGAGGAAATCATCGCGTGGTTCTGGAAGGACAACGTGAAGGCCAGGACGATGCTCCCCGACGGCACCTATCTGCCGCGGAAGACCAAAGAGCCCGCCTTCGACGCCCAGGCCGAATTCCTCGCCGAAGCCCAACGCCGCCGCCGCGCCCGCCGCGCCGCCATGGAATAGGCGCATGTCCATGCTCGCTTGAAATGGGTTACCTCTTTCAAGCCGCCGCCATCGTGGCTTGGTGGATTGCCATTTTGGCTTCACCTCGGATCTACGAGATTTTCGCGTTCGCGGGAGTTTCCCGAAGCCTCTTCATCGGTTTCGCTTTGCCAGACTTGGCGGGCCTCGTTGTCCTTTCCGCCTTGGCCTTCCATTTCGGAAATCCGCTCTGGAGGGGCGCAACCTTCGGAGCGTTCCTGTATTCGGGTTTTCTCTGCCTCGCGTGGTCCCTTCAAACTCACAGCGGCTACGTGGGAACCACCGCGATGCTGCTCGCCGTTCTTTTCAATCTCCACCTTGCCTTTGGGCAAAAGCTCATCCGTCGAAACCGGACGGCAAATATCACCGTAATCCTCTTGAAGTCGGGACTGCAGAGTGTCGTCATCTGGGCGGTCACTCTCTTCCTCATTCCGGCGATTCTGCTTCGCTCGATCGACGACGAGCTTTTCCGCCAGGACTGGGGAGCGGAACAAGCCATCGCTGTCGCTGCCTTTTGCCTGTGCAGTATCTTGGGGCTGTCCAGCGGGTTCGTAATGGCGGTGCGTGGCCTGGGCACTCCAGCTCCCTTCGACGCCGCCACGAAGCTCGTAGTCACGGGCCCATATGCCCATGTGCGAAATCCCATGGCCATTGCCGGCCTCGGTCAGGGGATGGCCGTCGCCCTCTACTCGGAATCATTCATCGTCGCTCTCTATGTTCTTCTCGGCCTGCTGGTGTGGAATTATTTCATCCGTCCCGAGGAGGAATCCGATCTGGAGAACTTCTTTGGCGAGGAATTCCAATCCTATCGGCGGGATGTCCGGTGTTGGGTTCCTCGGTGGACACCTTACCGGAAAAACAGAATGCGAAATCAGGGGGGTGAGCCCTGACTTCGTCCCGGACTCTGCGGAGAAACCCTGAATGAAGGGTCGTATGCCAGACAATATCACGCGGGAGTTTGACAACGCGGACGCGCATCCTAGTTTGATCGCTACCGAACATGGACGCAGCCGCTATCCTGCATGAGAAGGCGTTCCGCTCTCATGCGCCGGGCCACTGGCCCGATGTCCCGCCGGAACAATGGAATGACTGGAAATGGCAGTTGCGCAACCGCGTGACCACCCTCGAAGGCCTCGAGTCCAAGCTGCGCCTCTCTCCCGAGGAACGTGCCGGCGTGCTCCTTTCCGGCAACAAGCTCGCCTTTGCGGTAACGCCGCATTACTTCAACCTCATCGATCCCGAGGATCCCGGCTGCCCGATCCGCCGGCAGGTCATTCCCCGGATCGAGGAATCCACCGACGCGCCGTGGGAAATGGCCGACCCCTGCGGCGAGGACAGCCACATGCCCGTGCCCGGGCTCGTGCACCGCTACCCGGATCGTGTGCTCTTTCTCGTGACGGACCGCTGCGCGAGCTACTGCCGCTATTGCACCCGCGCCCGCGTCGTGAGCGGCGTGGGCGAACAGGAGCTTCACACCGATTTCGAGGAAGCATTTCGTTATCTCGAGGAGCACACCGAGGTGCGCGACGTCCTGCTCTCCGGCGGTGACGCCCTTCTGCTCTCCGACAACCGGCTGGAACAGATCCTGAGCCGCCTGCGCGCGATCGAGCACATCGAATTCCTCCGCATCGGCTCCCGCGTGCCCATTTTCCTTCCGCAGCGCATCACGCCCGAGTTCTGCAGGATGCTGCAGAAATACCATCCCCTCTGGATGAGCGTGCATGTGAACCATCCTCGCGAACTCACCACCGAGGTGAAGGAAGCGCTGGGCCGGCTGGCCGATCACGGCGTGCCGCTGGGCAACCAGAGCGTGCTGCTCGCGGGCGTGAACGATTCCGTCGAGGTCATGACGGCGCTCGTGCACAAGCTGCTCAAGTCCCGCGTGCGCCCCTACTACCTCTACCAGTGCGACCTCATTCGCGGTTCGTCGCATCTGCGCACGTCGGTCGCGAGGGGCATCGAGATCATCGAGGGCCTGCGCGGTCACACGACCGGCTACGGCGTGCCGCAATTCGTGATCGACGCCCCCGGTGGCGGCGGCAAGGTGCCGCTGAATCCTGGCTACGTGCTCTATCACGACGAGGAGAAGGTCGTCATCCGCAACTACGAAGGCAAAATTTTCGAATATCCCGAGCCCGGCGTCGCCAAGACCGGGGCGGCCCTGCGGGACGAAGAAAAGTGTGCCTCGGGTTGCCGCGGCCAATCCTAACCGCTCGCTTCGGCCGGCCCGACGCCGTAGCCTTCTCCGATGGCAGGTTTAATCGTTCGTCCGCGCGCCGGCATCCTTCACGGCCACGACTGGGTTTACGGCACCGAGGTGTTGAAGGTCTTCGGCGCGCCCGTGGATGGCGACGTGATTTCCCTCAAGGACGGCCGCGACAAGTTGCTCGGTAGCGGCATTTACAACTCGAAGTCGAAGATCGTCGCCCGCCGCATCTCGCGCCAGCGCCAGATGCTCGATGCCGATTTCTTCGCCCGCCGCATCTCGCAGGCGTCCGAGGTGCGCGACCGCCGGGGTTGCCGCCGGGATCTGCGCCGCGTCGTCTGGAGTGAAAGCGACGGCCTGCCCGGCGTGATCGTCGACCAATACGGCGACACCGCCGTGCTCCAGACGCTCACGCTGGCGATGGACCAGCGAAAGACTGAGATCGCCACCGTCCTCGCGGAGACCCTGGGCCTGCGCGGCGTGATCGAGCGCAACGACGCTCCCATTCGCGCGGCCGAGGGCATGCAATCCGCCAGCGGCGTGCTCTGGGGCGAGCCCGTCGCGGCGCAAACGATCGAGATCGATGGAGTGAGCTTCGAGGTCGACCTGCTCGGCGGCCAGAAAACCGGCTTCTACCTCGACCAGGTCGCGAACTACGCCGCCGTGGCGCGTCACGCCGCCGGCCGGCGCGTGCTGGATTGCTTCTCGAACCAGGGCGGCTTTGCCCTCGCCTGCGCCCGGGCTGGCGCGGCCAGCGTCGTCGCGGTGGAGTCGGGGGTGGAAAGCCACGAGCGACTCGTCGCCAATGCGCTCCGCAACGGGCTCGACGTGCGCTGCGAGCGCGCCGATGTCGGCGAATATCTCCGCCGCGCCGAGCGTAACGACGAGAAATACGACCTCATCATTCTCGATCCGCCCTCGTTCACGAAGACTCGCGGCAAGGTGCACGACGCCATGCGCGGCTATCGCGACCTGCACGTTCGCGCGGCCGCACTGCTCCAGCCCGGCGGCTTGCTGGCGACGTTTTCCTGCTCGCACCACATCGACGCGGCATCCTTTCTTCGGTCCGCCGCCGACGGCCTGTTCGAAGCGCGTCGCTCCGCGCGGCTGATCGAGGAATATCGCCAGTCTCCCGACCACCCCATCGTCATTCATCTGCCGGAAACCACCTATTTGAAGGGCTTCCTCCTCGAGATGATGCCGGGACGGTGATTTCATCCTGTTCCCTGATGGGTTTTCGCTGGAAATGGCAGGGAACTGATTTATTCATGGTGCACACTCATGCCTGACCGCACCCACGACGATTTGGATTTTGATGATGAGGATGAGCCCACGTCCGTGGAGCTTCAATCCCAGGTCCAGAAGGCCCAGGCGGAACTGGCCGAACTGAAGCGCCGCTCCGACCAGATCGAGCGCGACAAACTCCGCCTCGAGGAACTCAGCCGCCGCCAGGACGAACTCGAAACCGGCCGGGCGGAGATGATCGACAAGTTCACTCGCGCCATGGTCGTCATCCAGCGCGAGACGCAGGACGCCGAGAAACGCCTCGACCAGCTTCACAACATTCACGAAGCCTTCATGAGCCACCAGCAGGCGCTCGAGGCCATCAATCCCAAGGCCTGGATCGGCCTCGACCTTGCCAAGGAACTCAGCAAGGCGCTGAGCTCCGTCGAGGAGGCCCGCACGGAATACAACCGCTCGCGGCCCAAGCTTTCTGCCGAGTCCGCCTCAGCCGCCAGCGAGCCTCGCGGCGAAGGCGGCCTGCCCGCGGAGTATGAAGAATACTACGTCGGCGGGGATAAGGGCTTCTTCTACTGGTTCAAGGCCGGTCTCGCCTTCACCCTTCCTCTTACCGTTCTCAGCGTGCTCGGCCTCCTCGTCTGGATCTGGTCGCTCACCGCGAAATAACCTTCGATGCCTCCGAAAAAATCCTCGTCTTCCGGTTCCGGCCGGAACAAAGCCGAAGACCCCCTTCGTCTCGAGAAGAAGCGACTGCTCGAGGAGCAGGAAAAGCTCATCCGTGAGCAGGAGCGGGCCCGCCGCCTCATCGAGGAAGCCCCGCGCCGGCTCGAGCAGCTCAAGCGCAAACAGCGCGAGCCGATCAAGATCCAGCTCTCCACGACGCGTGCCGGTCAGAAGACCTTCGGCATGCCGCACGATAAATTTCGCGACGATGCGAGCACGCCCCGCCGCCCGCGACTCCGCAAGGCCGACCGCAACATCGCCAAACTCCAGTTCGTCGTCTTCGTCGTCATCCTCGCGGTCATCCTTTTCATGGTCTGGCGCGCGGTGCCGACCTCGATGTAGTCCGCAGTGCGGCCGAAGTCTTCGTTTGCAGCGCTCCCGCTTTCTTCATAACCTTCTCGGCCAATGTCTGAAGTCGTGAAGGCGCGCAAGAGCGCAGGGCCGGACCCGGGCCAGCAATTCGTCAAGGCCTACCGCATCATGCTGTCCGCCCGGGTGCTCGAGGAGAAACTCGCCGCACTCTACCGCGCCGGCAAAATCAAGGGCGGCGTGTTTCTCGGCCGCGGGCAGGAGGCCCTCAGCGTCTCGGTCGGCATTCACCTGCACCAGGGCGACATTTTTGCCCCGCTCATTCGCGACCAGGCCGGCCGCATGGCTTTCGGCGACACGATTCTCGACACGCTCCGCACATATCTCGGCTCCTCGCTGGGCTCCATGCGCGGCCGCGACGGCAACATCCACCGCGGTCGTCCGCGCGAGGGCTACTACGCAATGATCAGCCATCTCGGCGCGATGATTCCCACCGTGGCCGGCGGTCTGCTGGCCCGGCGTTTTCGCGGCGAACACGGCGTCGTCGGCGCGACCTGCCTCGGCGATGGCGGAACCTCTACCGGTGCCTTTCACGAGGGCCTGAACGCCGCCGCCGTCGAAAGACTCCCCCTCGTCGTCGTCGTCGCAAACAACCAATACGCCTACTCGACGCCAAACACCCGGCAGTTTGCCTGCGCCGATCTCGTCGACAAGGCCATCGGCTACGGCGTCGCCGGGCACAAGGTCGATGCCACCGATCTCGAGGCCTGCCTGAAAACCGTCGGCGGCGCGATTGCCGCAGCCCGCGCGGGTGGCGGTCCGCAGTTGATCGTCGGCGATCTGCTCCGCCTCGTCGGCCACGGCGAGCACGATCCCGGCAAATACATCGACCCGAAACTCCGGAAACAGCACGTCGGCCGCGACTGCCTCGAGGTGGCCGGTGCCGTGATCGTCGAGAAAGGCTGGGCCACGAAGGAAGATCTCGCGCAATGGCGCGCCGAGGTGAAAGCCGAGGTCAACACCACCGCCAATCGCGTCTCGCGCGAACCCGAGCCCGACCCGGGCGAGGAGGATTGGTGCGCCGTTTCCAATCGCGAGCTCGAAGACAATTTCGCATGAGCGTCACGTATCTCGAAGCCATCAAGGCGGCCCAGGACAAGGCGCTTGCCGACGACCACCGCGTGTTCATCTACGGGCAGGATGTCGGAAATTTCGGCGGCGCCTTCAAGGCAACCGAAGGACTCGCGCAGAAGTATCCCGGCCGCGTGCTCGACTCCCCGCTCAGCGAGGACGCGATCATGGGCATGGCCATCGGCGCCGCCATCGAAGGCGCCCGGCCGATCGTGGAAATGCAGTTCGCGGATTTCTCCACCTGCGGCCTCAACCAGATCATCAACCACGCCGCCACGCTCTATTACCGCACCGGCGTGAACTGCCCCATCGTCGTGCGCCTGCCCTCCGGCGGCACGCCCGGCGGCGGCCCCTTCCACAGCCAGAGCATGGAGGCGCTCTACGCCCATTATCCCGGCCTGTTCGTAGTCACTCCCGCCACCGTCGAGGATGCCTACAGCATGCTACTCGGCGCGCTCGAGATCGAGGATCCCGTGATCTTCTGCGAGCACAAGTTTCTCTATAACCACCTCAAGGCCGACAGCCTGCCGACGGAGAGCCTGCCCATCGGCAAGGCCCGCATCGCCCGCCCCGGCCGCGATGCGACCATCGTCACCCACAGCGCCATGCTCCACGAGGCGCTCGCCGCCGCGGAGGAAATCGCCGCCGACGGATTCCAGGTCGAGGTCGTCGACCTGCGCTCGGTGAAGCCTCTCGATACCGACACCGTGCTCGCATCGGTCGCCCGCACGGGCCGCCTGCTCTGCGTGAGCGAGGCATTTCCCTGGGGCAGCGTTTGCGCCGAGGTCATTGCCCGCGTGACCGCCGAAGGCTTCGGCCTGCTGGACGCCGCGCCGCAGCGCCTGAACGCCAAGGACACTCCCATTCCCTACCACCCCGCGCTTTGGGGCACCCATCGGCCCACCGCCTCGGCCGTCGCCTCCGCCGCCCGCCAATTGCTCAAAGGATAACGTCATGCCCAAGGTTCCGATCATCATGCCCCAGCTCGGCGAGTCGATGGCCGAGGCCACCCTCGTCCGCGTGCTCATCACTCCCGGTTGCGACATCGAAGTCGACGCCGACGTCCTCGAGGTCGAGACGAACAAGGCCGTCATGTGCGTGGCCGCGCCCTGCACTGGTTGTGTCGCCGAGATCGTCGCCGAGCTCGACAAGAGCTATCCCGTCGGCGCCATTTTGGGTTACATCGAAGTGACCGACGCCGAGGCCGAGCGACTGGGCATTTCCGACGAGGCAAACCCCAGAGAATCCGAGCCTCCCCGCCGCCCGAAGGCCGAACTCGAGTCCACCACTCGCGTCGAGCCCACCGTGCGCGGCCTGCCCGTTCCCGCCCACGCCGGCGGCGCCAGCTATCTCTCGCCTCGCATGAAGGCCCGCATGGCCGAACTCGGCATGCACGCCGCCGATCTGTCCGGCATCGCCGGCAGTGGCGCCGGTGGCCGCGTGACAATCGACGATCTCGAGCGCTTCCTCGAGGACATCGAACGCAACCGCATCACGCCCGCTTCCTCGATGCGCGTGGCCGTCGCCGACGCCATGCGTCGCAGCTGGACCCGACCGCTGGCCACCGTCGGCAAGCCCATCGAGCTCGACAAGCTGCTCGCCCACCGCAAGGCCCAGGCCGTGAAACCCGGCCCCGCGCTCTACGCCCTGCGCGCGCTCGCCATCGCCCTCGGCGAGAACAGCGCCCCGGCCGGCCGGCTCATCGGCGAAAAAATCGTCCACCCCCGCTCGATCGACATCGGCTTTGCCGTGGAGGCCGCCGATGGCGTGCTCGTTCCCGTCATTCGCAATGCCGACCAGACGAGCCTCGCCGATCTCGTCGAACGCTACAATCGCCTCGTCGAACTCGCCCGCGCCCGCCGCCTGCCGGCCGCCGACACCGGCGGATCCATCGCCACGATCACGAACTACGGCACCTTCGGCCTCACGCTTGCCACGCCCATCCCGCTGCCCGAGCAGACCGTGCTCCTCGGCATGGGCTCCGGCGTCGTCACGCCCAAGTGGGATGCGCAGATCGAGGAATTCCTGCCCGTCACCGAGGCGATGTTCACGCTCAGTTTCGACCACCGCGTGCTCGACGGCGGCGCCGCCGGCCGCCTCCTCAAGCGCGTCGACGAACTGCTGAACGCGCCCGAAGAATTGTAGTCCCCGGAAAACGAGATTTACCGGGACGGCAAGGATTTTTTCGACATTTCGACTTGGCCGTGTCGAATCATTGAAATCCCGGCCCTCCTTCGTATCATCGGCCCGAATGAAGCACATTTTCGTCACGGGCGGCGTCGTCAGTTCCCTCGGAAAGGGACTCGCGGCCGCCTCGCTCGGCACCCTGCTCGAGCACCGCGGTCTCAAGGTCATCCTCCAAAAGCTTGACCCCTACCTGAACGTCGATCCGGGCACGATGAGCCCCTACCAGCACGGCGAGGTTTACGTGCTGAGCGACGGCGCCGAGACCGATCTCGACCTCGGCCACTACGAGCGTTTCACGAACACCGTCCTCACGAAGGCCAACAACGTGACGAGCGGCCAGATCTACGAGACGGTCCTCGCGAACGAACGCCGCGGCGACTACCTCGGGAAGACCGTGCAGGTCATCCCGCACGTCACGAACGAGATCAAGGCCCGCATTCGCGAGATCGGCAAGCTGTCCAACGCCGACATCTGCATCACGGAAATCGGCGGCACCACTGGCGACATCGAAGGCCTGCCGTTCCTCGAGGCCATCCGCCAGTTCATCCTCGAGGCCGGCCTTGGAAACACGCTCCTCATGCACGTCACGCTCGTGCCCTTCATCAAGGCCGCGGGCGAGCTGAAGACGAAGCCCACGCAGCAGAGCGTCGCCAAGCTGCGCGAGATCGGTCTCCAGCCGCAGGTCCTCATCTGCCGCACGGAACTTCCGCTCGACGACGATGTTCGCAACAAGCTCTCGCTCTACTGCAACGTGCCCGTGGAGGCCGTCATCGAGGGCCTCGATGTGGAGAACACGATTTACGAGGCGCCGCTCATGTTCCAGGAGGAAGGCCTCGACACCATCGTCTGCCGCCACCTCGGCCTTGAAACGCCCGAGCCTGACCTCTCCGGCTGGATTCGTTACGTCGAACGCGTCGTCAGCCCCAAGAAGCGCGTGCGCGTCGCTGTCGTCGGCAAATACATCGAGCTGCAGGACGCCTACAAATCCATTTACGAATCGCTCACCCACGCCGGTGCGGCGCACGATTGCGGCATCGATCTCGTGCTCGTCGATGCGGAGGATCTCGAGAAGGAAGGCGCCGATAAATATCTCCGCGGCGTGGCCGGCGTGCTCGTTCCTGGCGGCTTCGGCGATCGCGGAATCGAGGGCAAGGTCGAGGCGGCGCGATTCGCCCGCGAGTCGCGCACCCCGTTCCTCGGCCTCTGCCTCGGCATGCAGATCGCCACGATCGAGTTCGCCCGCAACGTCAGCGCCCTTCAGGGCGCGAACAGCACGGAATTCGATCCCGACTGCAAACACCCGGTCATCTGCATTCTCGAGGAGCAGAAAGGCGTCACCGAAAAGGGCGCGTCGATGCGCCTCGGCACCTGCCCGACCGTCATCGCCGAGGGAACGCTCGCCCGCCAGGTCTACGGCCGCGCCGAGATTCTCGAGCGCCACCGCCACCGCTACGAGTTCAACCAGACCTATCGCGAGCAGATGGAGAAGGACGGCTTCGTCATTTCCGGCTCCTCCCCCGATGGCACGCTGGCGGAATTGATCGAGTTGAAGAGCCACCCGTGGTTTCTTGCCTGCCAGTTCCATCCGGAATTCCAGTCGAAACCGAACGCGCCGCACCCGCTCTTCAAGGGCTTCATCGCCGCCTGCCTCGCCAACGAAAGTTGATTCATCTCCCGATATCGAGCCCATCGAGTTCGACTTCGTGGACCTGGCGAAGACATCACGGACAACGCCCTCTGCATTTTCCCAGGCGACAAGCTTGGGACCTGAGGCCGAGGTTGTGCCCCGCTTTGACACCGCCAAGGGCCTGTAAACTTCCTCCCCTGTGATGTCCGTCGCCTATGGTTTTCGGAGAGGGCAGTCGCCATAGCATGAGGAAATCACTCACGACCCGCTGCTGGCGAAGCGGCAGCGGGCACCCCGCTCGAAGAAACTTTCCGGTAAAGCAGGAGGAGTTTATCTCCATAGACCTTTTCGAAGACAATCTCGCGATCATTTATTGTGGCAAATTGAGGGCGAAAGCGCAGGCGCGATCGGTCGGGAGCCAAGGGCTCCAAATCGGAAAGGAAGAAGGAAGACAGAGTTTTTTTGTTGGGTCGTCGCTTGCCGAGAATTCGCTCCTGGTAGAATTGCGGATCCGCGACGAGAAGATAAGAAATCCGTGGATCGACTAAGTGTTTTTGCGCGATGGCTTGAGTTTCAAGAGCGTGATGCTCAGGAGCGGGCATGTCACTGGGTGGCAGCATTCCCGCAATGTTTAGACCGAGAGGATTAAAGTTGCCATGCCCCCAGAAGACGAGTCCCGGCAGGCTCTCACGGGCGTAAAGGATCAGCCGATCATCTTTGAAGCGAAGAAAGTCCGAAACAATCCCGTCAGGTCGGCTTTTTTCGACCCAGCCAAGGAAACGCTTCTCTGCGTCATCCATCTGATCGCGCAACCTCCATACGCGCGGGACTTGCACGATCATTAAGACGGCCAAGGCAATCAGAGCCACCGCGATCGCAGCACGTCCTGCCGCTCTCACTATCTCGGGAAAATTTTCGGAACGAAATCCAAGCGCCAATGAGATGGCAAGAAACGGCAGCGGACCCAACAAATAACGTGCAAAGGGTTCAACATTGCCGCTCTGGACCCCGGAAAAGAGAAATGCGAAGCTAGCCAGGGCACACCAAATCGGCAGCGCCACCAGTGAGCGAGCCGCACGTAACCAAACCACCGGGCGGAGGGCGAATGGATAAATCGGCGGATTTTTACGAATCCGCCAAAACAAAGCGAGCCCTGCCCCCCCGAATAAGGCCAAAGGAATCAGTCCGTCAGGAAACGTCGCGGTCCAAAGGTGACCAAGCAGACGGTCGACTTTGGAAGCGGTGTCGCCCAGCGTATACAAACGATTGAAGTTTAGAAAGCTGGTCGGAGGTGCCAGAAATTCCGTGATCGCCAGACGGGTTACGAAATAGCCCGCCGAAATCGTTCCCCACGCGAGCACGTTCCACCATTTCAGGCGACCCCAGAGCACGAGCCATTGAAGGAAAATCACGACAATCGCCTCAGTCCGAAGCGTCGTAATGGCAAAATTACAGAGGGCCGCGGCGTAAACCCATTCGAGCCGATGGGATTGCAATCCGCAAATCAGGGCCCAGAACCCCAACCCCATGAGTCCAAAGACGAAAATTTCCGTCAACCCCGAAGCCGCCTGATCCAAAGGAATACCGAAGCAGAAAATGAGCAGAATGGTTGCCAAGGCGGCCGTTGACCCCGCCAAGGCGTGAGCAACGCGAGAAAATCCCCATGTGCCCAGCACAAAGGACAGCAAAGAGAGCGTTTGATACCAAAAAATCTTCCCATACCGGACGCCGAACTCCGGAAGAACCGAAGCGAGATTCCCAATAAAAATACGATGGCCGGGAGGCCATGGAGCCACCAATTCCGATGAAGAAAAAAGACTGCTGGGCGGATTCGGCTCCTGCAACGCCATGATCGCGCGCACGCATCCGTCGCCAGAAGGCAGCACCCACTTTCCGCTCCAGATCACGAGCGTTCCGAAAATGAACGCTCCCGCCAACGCGGCCATACTCGTGGCATTGCAGAGCCACATTTTCCGATCACGGAATTCCTTACGTAACGAGGAAGAAAGATTCATCAGAAGCGACTCAAGAAAGGCTCGCGGTCACGATTCATGCTCTGAAAACAGCGAATCTTGAATGCCAGACACCTCCCCAAAGAACGAATTCCCGAACTCGGGGGCAAGAATGATTTGGCGATACGCTTCCGGCGGAATATCCGGGACCTCAAGCGAATTCTCGAATTACGAACGCGGCCCGTCAGTCAACGGGATCAACGCAAAGATTCACCGCGGTCGTCGCGGATACCGGGAGATTTGGAATCTTCCAACCCCGTCAAACACGGCCGAAGACAAATACTGTCTGGCCAAAAACCATCCGCTTCCACAGCCATTGCCGGACCGTTTCGCTGGTCGTTCCGATCTCCAAAACGGGAAAAGGTCATGCAAATGGTGAAGCGACTTGTCGAAAATTGCGCCGCCAACCCGGATTTTCTCCGCGGCATGGAATCACTGGCGAAGCTTGAGATCAAATAGTTTCGCTTGCATGTTCCCGCTCCATCCCGGCGCGAATTTCCCCGACGAGGAAGAATGATTTGGCGGAATCCCTCGCGAGGGTATAAATTTAGCCGTAACCCAATTTTCAGAATCAAATCATATGAGCACCGCCACCGCCGTCAGTCAGCTGGATCAACTCAAGGAATTCACGACGGTCGTCGCCGACACGGGGGATTTCGAATCGATCAAGGCATATTCGCCGGAGGACGCGACGACGAATCCGTCGCTGATCTTCAAGGCGGTGCAGCAGGAGGAATACAAGCCGCTGCTGGCCAGGGCGATCGCCGATAACAAGGACTCGTCGCTGGCGGCCTCGAAGCTCGCCGACAAGGTGATCGACGACCTGCTCATCCTGTTTGGGACGGAGATCCTGAAGATCGTGCCCGGCCGGGTCTCGACGGAAGTCGACGCGCGCCTGTCCTTCGACACGGAGGCGACGATCGAGAAGGCGCGCTACCTCATCGGCCTCTACGAAAAGGCCGGCATCTCCCGCGAACGCGTGCTCATCAAGATCGCGTCGACATGGGAAGGCATCAAAGCCGCGGAAGTCGTGCAGAAGGAAGGCATCAACTGCAACCTCACCCTGCTCTTCTCGCTCCCGCAGGCCATCGCCTGCGCCGAATCGGGCATCCGCCTCATCTCGCCCTTCGTCGGCCGCATTTACGACTACTACAAGGCCACGACCGGCAAGGAATACACCGGCGCGGAGGATCCCGGCGTGCAGTCCGTCCAGACGATCTACAACTACTACAAGAAGTTCGGCTACGAGACGCAGGTCATGGGCGCGAGCTTCCGCAACGTCAGCCAGATCGTGGAACTCGCCGGCAGCGACCTGCTCACGATCAGCCCCGACCTGCTGCAGAAGCTCGCCGACTCCGACGCTCCCGTGGAGCGCAAGCTCAGCGTCGAGACCGCCAAGGCCTCCGATATCGAGAAGATCGCCGTCGACGAGAAGACCTTCCGCTGGCTGCTCAACGAAGAC